>JAKSBP010000054.1 GCA_022361035.1 Clostridia bacterium | reverse complement strand
TATTGAAAAGCGAAATTTTATAAAGAGCTTTATTGACAAAATCACTTGGGACGGAGAATACATAGATGTTGTTATGTTTGGAAGTGATTCTAAAATAATTAATAGAAATGTTTCCATTATGTGAACATAGCATTTTCTATAGTAACACTATGGAAACATTTTATTGTGAAAAATCCATTGAATTTTTATGAGGTATATTAAATTTATCAATTATTGATTACCTAATTAAGTACTGTAGATTCATATTAGGTCTTTGACAAGAAAAGATGCTTTCGGTATACATATCTCTACTATAGAGAGATATAAAAAATAATAAAAAGATTAAATAAAGCTAATATTCTATTTATTTAATCCTATTTACTTTATCCATATTTACTATTTATTCATATTTTCGACATATTTCTTTGCTAAAATATATATTATCAGGACGAAATGAAATTTCTCCTTAACCCAATTCCTCCTGTTAATATATAAGGCTTCTGTATACCCTCCTACAGAAGCCTTTCGTGATTTTTGTATACTTTTCTCAGCTTTTACTGTCTCACCTCTTCTTAACTACACTTTACTACATATCTATATTTAAGTTTAAAAAATCAATTAATACCAGCTTTCATTTCTCCTTCTGCTTTAACTTTGATATTTTCTTTAATCTCATAAAAAAGTTTCACCTTTTCTTCTGGAGAACATTCAAGCTTATTGATGTAATGCTTTATCATTTTTACATGGACTTCAGCTATTTTCTCCTGTAATGCTTCTTTGCCTTCTTCAGTTGTGGGAAAATGCATTCTAATCTTCATATCAATGCCCCCTCTACTGATACAAATATATGTGAATCAGTAGATGTCCTATGTAGAATTTATCTTATTGCGTAAAATGTCAGTTAAGACGTAGCTATAGTCTTTACATAAGGATTTTATATGGGGTTAACCCTTTCTTTAGAAAAGTATATGTAAAATATATATTTAAACTATTTTATTAGTAACTTCTATTTTCATATTTCAAATATATAATTATAATAATATAGAAAATTTAAAGGATGATAACTATGAAAGCAGCTATTTACTCTAGAAAATCTAAATTTACAGGTAAAGGCGAGTCCATACAAAATCAAATAGAAATCTGCAAAGAATATGGAAATAAGCACTTTAATATAGATGAATATATAGTATATGAGGATGAAGGATTTTCTGGTGGCAATATAGATAGACCACAATATAAGCGAATGATAATTGATGCTAAAGAAAGGAAATTTCATATTTTAATATGCTATAGATTGGATAGAATAAGTAGAAACATTTCTAACTTCTCAGATATAATCAAAGTTCTTCAAGAAAAGGACATTTCTTTTGTTTCCGTTAGGGAGCAGTTCGATACTTCCACCCCTATGGGACGTGCTATGATGTATATTGCATCGGTTTTTGCTCAGCTTGAAAGGGAAACAACAGCAGAAAGAATTAGAGACAACATGCTGGAGCTGGCTAAAACTGGTCGTTGGCTTGGAGGAACAACACCTACTGGTTTTACTTCTAAGCCTGTATATAGTGAATTAAATGGTAAGTCAGCTAAATATTATAGGTTGTCGCCTGTAAAAAAAGAATTAGAAAAAGTAAAAATTATCTATGATAAATATTTAGAGCTAAGGTCACTATCAAAGCTAGAAACATATTGTATGCAAAATGATATTAAAACGAAAAATGGGATTGATTACTCTAGATTTGGCCTTAAAAAAATATTATCAAATCCCGTATATGTTATTGCTGATAAAAGATTATACGAGTATTTTATAAATAATAATTATGAAGTATATGGCCCTGAGAGCCATTTTAATAGTGTAAATGGCATTATGGCATACAATAAGACTTTACAGAAAAAAAACAAGGCTAACAAGCCTAAGGATGCCTCTGAATGGATAATAGCTGTGGGTACCCATAATGGAATAATTAGTAGTGAAAGATGGATTGCTGTTCAAAACCTACTGTTTCAAAATAAATCTAAAACCTTTAGAAGGGTAAAGAATACCAGTTCATTGTTATCAGGACTTTTGAAATGTAGTAACTGTGGTAGCTACATGAGGCCAAAGTACGGTAGGATTTTAAAAAGTGGAGAGAAATCATTTTACTATATGTGTGAGATGAAAGAAAGAAGTCGAAAACAAAAATGTGATATGAAAAATGCCAATGGCAGTAAGGTAGATAGACTTGTTATAGGTGAATTAAAGAGGATGTCCTCTAATAATTCCAAACTTTATAATGAAATTAGCAATAATAAAGTTAGTATTGAAACTACCCAAAGTAGTATCCACTATGAAATAGAAATACTGAAGAATAACATTAGAAATAATGAAAATTCTATTTCCAATCTAGTTAATACTTTATCCCAGGGCCAAAATACTGGTGCTGTTAAATATATCATGAAACAAATAGATGATATTGATAAACAAACAGGTAAGCTAAAAGAAAGACTCTATATCCTTAGTGCAAAAGTAAACGATAGCCAACTAAAGAAACAGAGTCTTGATATCATGAAAAATATGCTCGAAGCATTTTGTGAGGCTATAGATCTACTAGACATTATTGAAAAGCGAAATTTTATAAAGAGCTTTATTGACAAAATCACTTGGGACGGAGAATACATAGATGTTGTTATGTTTGGAAGTGATTCTAAAATAATTAATAGAAATGTTTCCATTATGTGAACATAGCATTTTCTATA
>JAKSBP010000368.1 GCA_022361035.1 Clostridia bacterium | reverse complement strand
ACCGTTTACTTTCTCTATAAGAATATCTATAGAGTCTTTGGATATAAAATTAAAAACATTAAAAAAATCATTCAATAAAGCATCTAATTCTAAACCTTTAGTTCTAAGATTGGTAAAAGTTGAAACTTCAAGATGGATAAATTTGTTGTGCATTAATATCATTCCCTTATTGTATTTCTGATAATAAAGTTTATAGGTATCTATATAGCACATAGTGGAACTAAGCTTAACCCTCCAGTTTTAGGAGCAAGTAAGATACATATTACTATTCCTCCAACAATACCTATTCCAGTTATAATTTTGCCTGTAGGTATAGTAGTATATTCCACCTCTATTTCACTATCTAATGCCATAATTTGATTAGTAGAAGGTTGGTTAACTTCTTGTTCTTGTTGCTGTTGAGAAACAGCCTTATAGTACACCATTCCAGATTGTTCAACTTCAGGACCATCTACCCACTGTACTCCACCTCTAACATTTATAACCTGTTCATTTTTATATGGAATAGAGTATGGAGATATGGTATACCCAACAATCAATGGAGTTTTTATACCTGGATTTTGTAATATTCCAATACTAGCAGTAATATATCGTTGTATCTGTTTTGGTCCTGTACTTCTCCCATATGCACTATCACGTTTTACCTCCCAAACTTGTCCAGTTATTTTATTCAAGATATCAGCATATCCATTACCTCCCTTAGGTCCTCCACCCTTTATAGTAACCTCTATATTTTGACCTGGTATAGCACTGGCAAAAAGTTTTTCAGCAGTAGTAATTTGAACAAGTTTATGTTGAGCTGTGTATTCCCTTAACATAGTCATTGCCCACCAAGTACGTGAATTTGCATTTCCTGCAGAGAATAAAGACCAAACAGTATTCGGACCAACGATTCCATCGGAGTCACCCATAATCCTATCTTGAAATTTAATAACACCTTCCTCTGTAACTGGGCCATAAGTTCCATATTCTTGAGTAGGAGGCAACTCAAAATCCTCATAAAGCTCTAAAACTCTTTGGATTACTAACACATCAATCCCTAACTTTTGATTTCCTGCAACATACGAAAGAACCCTACTGAATGGATTACCAGTAGCCCTATCACCACCCAATACAGCAAATCCATAGTCTGTATATGGATTTGTTACTATATAGTCAGCTCTTAATGTATCAGCTTCTAAACCAGCCTGTTCCTCTATAATTTGCATTTGGGAATATGAGATTAAACCATTATTATAGTTATCATTCGCCTCTTGCTTAATTTGAGCATATTTACTTATTTTCTCTTTTACATCTTCAGTATAGATTAAATAATCGAATCTGCCAATACCGAATTTACTTGTACCATGACTAAATAAATGCTCCCAAGTAGTTGCTCCAACTCTTCCCCAATAAACTCCAGTATTCCATAAACCTACAGACTCTTTATACGCATTAACTGCTGCTTCAGTCTTAGGACCAAAATAACCATAATTCTTGTAACCTGTATTTGGGTCAGTTGATATAGTTAAAAGCCCACGTCTCTCTAACTCTTGTTGTAAAGTTGTTACATTAATACTAGCGGAACCTTGAGCCAATATAAAATCACCTGCAATATAAGTCTTTAACTTATTCCAAGTTGCATTTCCAACAATTCCATCAACGTATAAATTATTGTCTTGCTGGAACTGCTTAACTGCAGTCTCTGTCATTGAACCAAATATTCCGTCGACACTTCCGCTATAATAAGGAGAAGATGTATTTGGCTTATTTATCATCTGTAACTTGCACTGGAGCGTTATTACATCATTTTTATCATTTGCTGATGAGTTTTTTGCTAAGTACATATTTCCACTTGGATCATAATATTTAATGGGATTATTTCCACAATATACGTATAAGTTTTGGCTTATAGGGTCTTCCTTATGTTCCTTATAAGGGTCAAGGCTCATAAATCTTCCTGTTTTAGAGTCATAATACCTTGCATTTAAGAAATAGTAACCTGTATTATTATCATATTGATACCCAACATATCTGAAAGGATTTTCTTCTTGTAATGGTTTTCCGTTTCCAAGTATTATATTTCCTGTAGTGTTAGATATGTTTCCCCATGCATCATATTCATATCTTATAACATTTGTGCTATTCTTATCAACCAAACCAACTACATTGCCAAATCCATCGAATAAATACCAGTAGGTAATAGGTTTTTTACCAGTGTAATCAGTCATGCTGAGCAATTTACCATTTTCGTTTCTAGAAAATAGATAGTTTAAATCGTTGCCTTCATCACCAATCCAAAAAACATCTTCACCGCTATAATTATAGATTTTACTTTCTCCATTAGACACTTTTTTAGTTCTTAAACCATTATCATTATAAGTATAGGTCTCAACTACTCCATTATCAACCTGTACTTTAGTGATCTGATTTTTGCCGTTGTATACATTTGTATTCTTACCATTGTAAAGTATATTGCCATCAGAGTCATAGGAATGGATTTGTTCATTGTTCATACTTGCAATCTGATTTTTTTCATCATATCCATAATCAATATTCCTAGTACTATTTCCTTCTTCTACTGTTTTCTGAACTCTATTACCTGATTCATCATAAGTATAAGAGATTGATTTTACAAATTCATTTTTATTTTTACCATAATAATTTTCTTCTAAAAGTTCATCTTTATTACCATATACGAATTCTCTATAGGTATTAGTTACATTGTTTTTTTCTAGTGTAGCATTTTCATTTTTATCATATTTATAGCTGTAATCCAGAAGGACTATACCATTAACATCTTTAGTCGTTAATCTCCTCATGCGAAGTGATGTATTATCATATTTGTAAGTAGTTGTAAATAATATACTGTTATCTTTATCTTTAACTATAGATTTTTTAATCCTACCTTTTGAATCATATTCAAATGTAGTTTCATTACCTTGTGAATCAACAACTCCTTTATTAAATCCTGTTTCATCATAACGATATATTATAGGATTTAAGTCTTGGGGTAAATTAGTTATAACTATATCCTTTGTATTTACAATCCCTTCTGTATCTGCTAGCTTGTCTTTTGCTTCACTAGTAGATTGCTTTACTTTTTCTGATTTTAAAACTTCTGAAACAGAAGCAAAACTTGGAGTACACATTATTACCAAAATAATAACAATTAATAAAAAAGATAATAATTTTTTATGCTTATTCAACTTTCATCACCTTCCTATGATTTAATTTACTTAGCTAATCTTTTAGAATTTTAATTGGCATTCCATAAAACCTCTAAAAAATGCTACTAACTTTATATATTGACTTATAAGTTTTTATACCTCCCTTTTACGTATTTTTTATCTAGTGACTTAAGAATATAGGCATTATTCTTAGCATTGGAATAATAAAATCTAATTCCAATTCCGTCATAGCCTTAGCTCTTATGTTTTTAATATTAGTTGTATAATCAAATATGAAAAATCTAGTTTTTTTAGAAGGAAAATTGTTTTCTAAGTGATATTTAAGAATATGAATACAATCACATTTAAAAGCTGATTGTCTTAAAGAAATTGATTAAGAAATTTTATAGATGGGGCTTTCATCGCCAGCTTTCCCTACATTTTATGTAATCTTAAATGTGGGCATAGTTATTTGCCTCCTGTGATTTGCATTTTTTTATAACTTATACTTATTACAGGAGCACTAATTATGTCATATTCATTTTTTAGTAACTTTATTAATTACACTTTTATTTAACGATTTTGACTAGGTTATATATTTGAGCTTACATAGCATCTTATAAACTCGGCTTATTTTATCATACATATTTGTAAAATACTACATGTAATATATGGTTGTATTAATTTTGCATAGATTCAAATATTTAACCATGTGAAAATCTAACAAAATTTTTATAACTACCTTATATATAGAATTCTATATTAATTTAGTATTAGAAATATTGTCTTTTCAGGTTTTGAATAGGAAAAAAGGCTTAGATAAACGTAGGATAGAAAATTATCATATTTAAAGGATTATTGTACTAATATAAAACAAAATGTTGCATTTCAATTTCAATACATACTATGTTTTGGTTAAAAATAATGGAAAAGTTAACCACAATGGAAGGAAACTTATTTCAATACATACTATGTTTCGGTTAAACTAACACAGGAATTGAAAGTAAAATTGATAATATAAAATTTCAATACATACCATGTTACGGTTAAACGTTTTATGTTTATAATCATTCTAATGATTCTCTTTAGATTTCAATACATACCATGTTACGGTTAAACGGAAACTTGGTTGGAACTTATACCATTGCTAGACAAATTTCAATACATACCATGTTACGGTTAAACGTGTCCCCACGTGCTAAACGCTCAACTTCCATAACAATTTCAATACATACCATGTTACGGTTAAACCCCTTCGCATCTCCTTTAACTCCATCTACGGGAATTATTTCAATACATACCATGTTACGGTTAAACATGATAGTTCTTTCTTTATTATCAGCATATTCCTGGATTTCAATACATACCATGTTACGGTTAAACATT
>JAKSBP010000187.1 GCA_022361035.1 Clostridia bacterium | reverse complement strand
CTTTTTAGTTCTTTTTCATAACCTGGGTTAGCTTGGACATAATTTATTGAGAAATCTTCATCTTTAATATTTTTTTTCAAATAAGCTTTTTCGGACTTAATTAGTTCAAATACCGCTTTTTTTTGAGCGTCAACATTTTTAGCTTTATTCGAAAGGTCTCCCAGTATCGAAGTAAGAATGCAAGAACTCGTTTTTGCGGTTCCAGTAGCTCCAGTAGCTTGTGTATGAATGAAACGGTCATGTTCTCTAACAGTATGCTTCTTTCCTGTATCCATATTAGTTATAATTGACATTACATATTCATATGGATTTGTTTTTTGAAATTTTATATGGTGGCGGAGCTTAAATTCTTTTATTTCTTCTATGTTATTTTTAGAGAATACCCCTCTAATTCTAGATATAAGAGGAATTACAAATAAGGCCATAGGTAATAATGTTGCAATATAGCCTAGCCCAACAATTAAATTCGGAGTAAACTCAACTGTTGGTTCTATTCTTGATATACCTGGTATGAAGAATTTGTAAAGTGTTATATACCAAAGACTTTCTAATCGTACTACGATTGTAATTACAATAAAAAAGAGGGACGGTATCTTGTAATTTGTATAGTTCCAGAATACAGAGTTAGTTGATAACAGCCAAACTGCAATTGGAGTTATAATAAAAAAGAAAAATGTTAAAAAATTAAATTGTAAAATATTAAGATCTAGCCAATAGACACTTTTTATTAAATTATCTAGATGTTTAATGGTAGCTATAAGTAGAAATAAATAATAGATGCCTATTGAAATATCTAATTTGAAGTCTTTTAAAGACTCAAATATATTATGTAATAACTGGGGCTTAAATTTTATCTTATCATCTTCAATTTCATATTCTGAGATCATTACTGTTTCTGTTTTCTTACTTCTTTTTAAGCCAGTTGACCCCTCTACATACTGCAATATTGTTTCTTTGCTACCACTATAAATGTCCTGCTTATTATTGCTCAACCACCCACCTCCTTAAGCATATATATTACAAATCATAGCAATCAAAATTTTAATTAGTCAATATAACATTAGGTAATTTTATTTTCATTTCTACCAATCTGATAACATTTTGCTTCTTCATTGAGTAGTGTATCTATGTCAGTAAAAAAGATATGCATATTTTCACATTCCATAAATCTTCTTAAGTTATATGTGGACCAATATTTTTTAGCTGTATTAAAGGAATCCACTATAAAGTAGAAAGCGTAGTAGTTATCCTTATTGCCAAAATCAGAATCAATAACATTTATCATTTTGTCAAACCTTGCAAAAGCACCACAGTTACATACTAAATCTTCAATGAAAATATTTGTACCCTGCTCCCCTTCAAAAACAAATCTGTAATGATTATTTATTTTGAATTCTTGATGATTATGTAAGAAGGTCTTACTACTTTTATTTACTACTTTTAAAAGTGATAGGTCAGTTTTAGACTTTAATATTTTGCAAATGTATTCTATCAGGATTTCTTTATAGCCATTAGGATTTAAAATATTATTGCTAAATAGATTACAAATTTCTTCATTGCTGCCAACATAGAGGTCAAGACCATTAAGCATTAAATTATAAATAGACTTTGAATCTTTTTTAGAATTATCAAGGGCTATACCCTTTATAATATTTTTTCTTTCTTCATACTTGGGTTTAAGAAAATCTTTAACAGTACTATTTTTTAGAGGGTTAAGAGTTTGAGTATACATATTAATTTCATCCTTCAAGGATTCTATTGTTGGGATGGAGATTGGGTCAGATGTTACAATACTTTCTAGTATTTTTTTCTTTGTTTTTAACTTTGCTATTTCTTTTTTTGATATATAAATTAGCATACTATCATTGTTAAGAAGGGATTGTAAATCATTAATTTCATTTTTAATATCTTGGATTGAATTAATGTTCTTTTCTTTAAAAATTTTGTACAGCATCTTAAGCTCTTCAATTTTCTTTTGGATGTATTTGATGTTTCTGCTAGAGGGCTTATTAAAAAGTACTTTCTTTCTCCTAGGGTTAATCAAATTAGACAAACTGATTTGAAAAACAATTGATGGCATATCGCTAAGGGAAGAAATATAGTCAGCAATTTGAGTGAATTTCTTTTGAATTATTCCCTGTGATTCTGTTCCCATATCTTGCTCTACTAAAAAAGTGTTATCGTTGACAATAAATTTTGCATCATTACGAAGTACTGGTGTTCCATTGGAGTTAGTAACTATACAATTTTTTTCATCATACCAGTTGAAGTTTTTAATATGTGGAGATTTTAAGAGGGCAAAATATATGTCATTCACTTTTGTAGCATGTGATAGGGCACCAGGTTTTAACTTTACATCAGAGATGTTTGGGTATTTCTCTTTTATATTGCTGTAATTACTGTAAAGATAATCATTTTTTAAGGAGTATGCATGTTGAAAACCATTATGAGAAAGAAAATATGCGACATGCCTATTATTATTAGTACTAAAGTATTCATGGGTAATAAAAGACTTCTTTTCATCTGTCAGGAGCTTTAGGCATTTTTGAGCTGTATCATAATTTTTATAGCCTAGGTTTAAGCTTTGTTCTATTGTCATACATCTAATATTTAATAGAGCTAAACAAACAAGGTCAGTTATTGATGTTATTGGGAATTCATTACCAAGCTTAGTATGTGCATGGGGTATTAGTTCATTGATTTCATTAATCATAAATAAATTCTCCTTTCAAAATAAATCAAAAAATACAAAAACCCATTACTTAAAAAAGCAATGAGTTTCTTTTGCAATTATATAATTGTGCCCTTTAGGGTCTTCAATATATTTTAAGTTGTAGATTTAAAAATAATTATTGAGAAAATTATAATACAAATGGTTTAAAAGTGCAAGGAATATTATGTATTTTCAAAAGACAAAAAATTTCATGGTAAAACTTCATGGTGAAATAGGGTATAGTTTAGGTTTTCCAGCTATGCAAATTAGGTAAGGTAATTATAGCAGCATTTACATATAAAAAACACCTGCCAAATCAGTGTTTTCAATATAATATCCACTAATCCACAATATGTAGAGGACATGCTATTTATAAATTAATCTTTTACTTACAATAAAATTTTATATAAAGTATTTCTGTTACATAATAACGTTAAAAAAATCTGTTATAAAATGATGTTGCATGATTTCAATATGTATCTAATGAGTAAAAGTAATGAGTAACGGAAGTAAAAGTATAGAGAATAGCAGAAATAAACTGTAAAGACGTAACGTAAATGGAAAAGAAATAAGTAACAGTAATAAAACATAAACTCATAAAGTGTGCTTAATTTGTTTGAAGTAACAAGCTTTATTTAATAGAGTTATTTAAAGATACTGCGATTGCATGGATATATCAAATAAATTATTTGTAGATGATATAATTACTTGATGCGACAATGTGAGGCAGCATTGATAATAGTAGTGCCTCACATAAAAAGTTTTAAAAAATTGGATAATTACTGTATTTATATAATATATAATGGTATAATGTTCATGAAGCGAGACATTATGTCGCTGTAGTCTAAAACATAGTGCCTCACTATGCCTCGCTAAAATCTTATGATTTATAAAATAGACTTAGAAAAATACTGCTTTGTATCCTGGAGGAAAATAAGCTAATAAAATTGTTAAAAGTTATATATTTCATTGTACTTAGATTCCATGAAATGATATAATAATTGAATAATGAGACATTATGTCGCTGTATTGACAATTCAACTACTTCACTAAAATAATCAGTGTTTAAATTAATATTTAGTAAATACATATCATTTCATTTTAGTAATGGATCGCTATAAGATGAAATAATGAGACATAGCTACATAAATAAAAAGGATTAAAGAAGTACTATTATAATCAGATTATAAATTCTATTTTATTGTCTGCTAAGTGCAACAATATGCCGCTCCACTAGGTTGACAATATGCCGCACTATATAAATTGCAAAAAGGAGGTTTATTTTTGGACAAGCTTATTTTGAACAGATATGAGAATGTTTTGTTTAATAAGGAACAGTTGCCACTATTCTACGAACTACTGGAAATAACAAAAATAAATAAAAAAGAAAAAGAGATCAAGATACTTGAAGTTTTTAAGCTAATCATTAAAAATTCAGCTCCCAATAAGAGAGGTATAACTAAAAAAGAGATTCAGCTTCAGCTTAACATAAGCCGAAAGATATGTGATGATATTATTTCAATACTACAAGGAATGACTATCATAAATCATGACAGTATTACAAATGAGCAGCCATGGACCGCAACAAAAAGGGGTCTTCAAATGGCTAAATTTTATAAAGAAAAAATTAAAGGAGGTAATATGCAATGACTCATGTGAAATTTGAAAGTTTTGTAAGTAGAAGCGAAGCTCAAGCTTCTCATAGAATAGGTTTTATAGGCCTAGGGCAGTGCGGTGGTAACTATACTGATTTATTTTCAAGTTTAAAAGACAACAATAAGAAGAGTTTTTATGACTGTATTGCGATAAATTCTTTCTTAGGTGATTTGAAATCACTAAAAAATATTCCTCATGATAGAAAATATGCTCTAGTTGGAGTAGAAGGAGGATGCGGTAGAAAACCTGAGCTTGCAAAGGAAGCATTAAAAAATCCAGATAATCAAAATAGACTAATAGAATTGATAAAAAGTAATTTGATGGATAATCCAATGTACATAGTAAATGCTGGGCTAGGTGGAGGAACTGGAACTGGCATTATAGTTACAATGATAAAACTTTTACATAAGGTTATAAATGTACCACTCATAAAACAAGGAAAAAAACCTAAACCTATAGGTGCTATAGTTACAATACCAAGGAAAAGTGAGGCCCCAGCTGAAAAGAAAAATGCACTAAATGCAATTAAACAAATTGAAAAAATGATGAACTCTAAAGAATATGAATTTAAATTCATAATCATTGTTGATAATGAAAAAGCTTATAGAGAGTTCAAACAGCTTGATTTAAAAAATGACACGAAGTTTGACAATTGGATGGACTATTGTAATCAGCAGATAGTAGAATCTATTCATGAAGTTAATGTAGCTACTAGTTTTTCATCTGATAAATCCTTTGACCCCCAGGAAGTTTTGAATATATACGGCGAATGGGAAGGAGCATTAACGCTTGGTAAAATAAAATTTAAGTCAAAGGATATTATAGATTCAATAGATTTAGTAAATAAAATAGTAAAAACCTTTCAAGAAGGTTCTGTGCTTGCAGATGGTTTTAATCTAGAAAATACTAGGACGGCTGGAGTATTAATTGTGAAACCGACAAGTAATAAAATCATTAGCAAGAATTCTCTTTATGACATAGAAGATAAATTAGCTGAAATAATGCCAAGTTCACTATACAGGTCAACAGGCTACATCGAATGGTATAATCCAAATGATACTATTATCTATACAATGGCCAAAGTTCAAGAATTACCTGAGAGAGCTCGTGAAGGGCTTTCCCTTGAATATAATGCAACAATGAATAAGATAAAAGAAAACGTTAAAAATACAAAGATAAAGACAGAATATAGTGATATAGATGATGATATATTCAATAGCCAATCTTCAAAGCAAATCAATGATAATTTCGACCCATTTAGTGATGAAGCAGCTGCAAGTGATGATCTTAAGGAAGATGAGGATTTTAGTGATGTATTTGACCTAGACTAATTATATTGATATTTGTTTACGATGCTGTAATAACATATAAATTTAGATTACTACAAAAAAAGAAAGATAATCATTGAATATGACTATCTTTCTTTTTTCAATGATTCTTGATTGTATAAAAGTGTCTTGGCTCTTAGTAAATCAAAGCTATAACCCCTTCCCTTCTTCTCAATTTTCTTGATTAAATTATTTATGATTCAGTAAAGTCATTGGTATAAGGATTTTTAAAATAATTAAAGATTCCATAATGTCTATTATCTATGGTGTAGATTACTTTTAGAAATTTTGGTCTATCAGAAGAAATATTATTTTTACATTCTTTATATATTAATTCTGCTTTACAAATATCCCTTAGCCCTCCCTTTAACTCATAAGTAACCTTGAATATTGGAGTAAGAATTAAGTTTTTTCCTACTCTTTCTCTACGACATATTCATCAAAGGCCCTTTTAACCGTATCACTGGAAAGGCCATATTCTTCTGCTATGTTAGAACGACTTTTTTAGGGACAACTTTTTTTAGCTTTTCTCTTAGCACTATGGTCATTTTGCTACGATTACTAATGTTATTGTATTGCTCACCAAAAATTTTACCACATACAAGACATTTAAATCATTTTTAAATGATATTGATATCTACACGCTTTGAATGGTCCTTATCTTCCCCATAGACACCGTTGGGAACATATCATAATTCATTTCATTTATAATTTTTAACTTTTTGAATCAATATTTCACTATAAAAATAACATGTCTTAGATAATATAACTTTGACGAGTTTCATCACGTACCACTCGACATTAGGTATATCAATACATAGAATGTTTTTAATCAATTTAACATTAGTCACATTACTATGCTAAAACATGGTAGAATCAAGTGTTGTTATTTGTTAGCGAATAACAACGAGTGGAGACGCATGAAAACGTATGAAGAAAAATGTCAACATGTTATGTTGCTGGATGGATTTTGGAGTTGTACGAAAGAAAAAGATGTTATTCGACTACTACTTTTCATCGAGTAGTACTCGACAAGCGGATATATATTGTATAAAATAGAAATAAAGAAAAATAACGGATAAAAAATTTGTAACTCTGCGAGTAAGAGGTGAAAATATGGATATTAAAAAAAGTAAAGATGAAATAGAAATTCTGCCAAAAGGTTCAGTGGAATTAGATATTTCTCAATTAACTGACATTAAAGAGATATTAGAAAAAGAATATCAAAAGGATATTCTCTTCGAAAAACTTTGCGGAACAGGAAAAAAAGAAGATATATTTACAGATAAGATGATAGAAGAATTAAATATGGAGGAATTATATTCTACTGGAGATGCAGCAGTACTACTGGACGAAAAAAGATCTACTATATCAACTTGGGTTAAAGTCCTCATAGATTATATTGATCCGCAAATGGACGGTAGAAATTATAAATTAGACTATGAATCGATATTTAAACTTCGAATGGTAGCGATGTTAAGAGTAAACAACCAATACACAATAACTAAAATTAAAGAAATGACTTCTGATATAGAAGTAATAAATCCTAATTTAGAATTAAAAAAAGAAAAGGAAAAGCCTTTAAATGTTAGAGTAAAAGAAGTGGAGGACAAAACTGAAAAAGTCGAGGAGTTAGAAGATAAACTAGAACATATAGGGAAAGCTTTAGGAGTACTATTAAGAGGAATTGATGAGGAAGTACTAATTCAACTTCAAAGAGGTGAGGACCCTTCGAAGATTCTACCTAAATTTAAGCAAGAGTTATTACCAAAGCCGCAAGTGACATCGGAGGATGTAAAAAAAATAGTTGAAAGTGAAATTAACATAGCTAATGAAGAATTAAGAGAAAGCGTTAAGGAAGAATTGAGAAAAGAACTAGAAGAAGAAATGAAACGTCAAGAAGAACAAAGATTATCAGAAAATGAAAAACTCATGAATGCTATTGAGAATATAAGAAATAAGAAAAAAGGATTCTGGGAAAGGTTATTTGGAAAATAGACTTAAAAAAGACCAATGAGGGTCTTTTTTAAGTTTTTAAAATAACTATATAAGAATATAATAAAACTGTTCTATACAGGGTCGAGCCAGCATCCTGATACTTATCTGAACTATAGGATTAATAATTTCTTACTTTTCAGCATGTTTAAAACTTTAATTCATTAGGATGAGGCGATTTGCGGAAAACTAAAGCCTTAAGACGTTACAAGTAAATTTGGTAAGTTATACATATAATAACATTCCGTAGATATATTTACGGAATGTTATTATATGTATTATGTTTTAAAACTCAATTACACAAAATATTTTAAAAATATTAATCTATCCTATGGCTTCTACGCCAAGTAGCATTTAATTTTGCACCAAGCGGGAAACCACCAATAGAAACGCCTAAAAGGTAATATCCATTTATTTTAAAATCAACTTGTTTATTAGAAAGTAATCCTCCAACAGCTGAAGTTTGTTTCCAAGATATAAAGTTAAGTCCTGAAAGATATGACTTAATATTTTTAACTGAATCTTCAACAAAGTATCTGTCGCTTCCTGACTGAGTATACTTATATTCAAAGGTTATATTTTTCCAACAAGCCAATCCCGTAAAACCATATCCAGAAAAAGGAGCCCACCAAGAAATATGTTCTGCATTACTATAAACTTTTGATTTTGAAGAAGTAGTTGTTACAGGTGACAAAGAACCTAAAGTAATAATAGAATCTTGTTTGTAAGCTTCTTCTGTTGATTTTTTAAAGGATTTAATAAAACTTTCAAATTCTTCAATTGAGTCAAACTCAAGCATCTCAAGATCTGATATCTCATTTAAATCTGTTGTAAATTCCATATTATAGTTCTTTTCAAGCACTTGAAGTTTATTTTTCATGTTATCATGCTGAAAAGATAGGTCTGGTTGAGCGAAAGCACTACCAGTGCTCATAAGAATTAGAAATGTAACTAAAATTAATGTTAGTATTTTGTTCTTAGAAATTTTCATTAAAACCACTCCCTTTTTTAAGTTTTTACATATTATTGATAAAAAAGAATATTTATACAATTCTAACTAATTTCACATAATATGTCAATAGTTTTTCAAAATATTATTTAGTTGGTGTATTTTATGAAATTTAAAAATAGCCCATAATCATAGACTCATCTTCAAAGAGGGTATGGTCAACCTTTCTGGCAACAAGTTTTTTTAAAAAGCTCAAACTCTTGCTTAAATTATTTTTCCTTTTGCCAAGATATATGTTGGTCTGGTAAAGCTTAAATTTAATCTGTACAGGAGATAGAGCATCCCACTATGGATATATTTAACTTCGAAGATATTTTTAACCTAATCCATTGTGAGTACTGTATTTCAGTTCTTTCTATTCGAAAAACTGACTTCATCAAGAGTGTGAACTTATCCTTAAGTGCTATTGCTCCCAAATATTGTCCTAAAAATGACGGCATTAAATGTCACATGTTTGGCGAGAATTATGACCAGCTCTATGTATGATGAAACCACACTTTTTCCATATGGTCTCATCTTTTTTATAAAGGGTAGTGGGAAGATGCCAGCAATTCGCTGGTACTACACCTATACTATGTTAACTGAGAAATCTGGTATATATTTTTTCAAATATTTTTTAGAAACACTACGCATTGTATGATTGATAAAATCAATAAGTATATTGATATCATCTTTTGTACATGAGAAAACAAAACCATTAGAACTTATAGAAAGAAGCCGGACAAAGCACTTATTCATTAAATCTTTCTTTACCATTTCTATACATACAATTCTATATATTTCATTTTTCAT
>JAKSBP010000089.1 GCA_022361035.1 Clostridia bacterium | reverse complement strand
GTTTTAAGCTTTTTATTAAGGCTGGATGCTATAATATCCATCTGAAGTCTATCTGACTTTACCATTGCCGCTATACCTACGGCATTTTCTAGAGAAAATTCTTCAGCAAGGCCTCCTCTAACCTTCTGAGGTATAAAGGTGTCCACCGCTAGAAGGTCTTGTATTTTAATTTCACTGGGGTTTTTATCCGTAAGCCCAGCCATAACCTGCCTTACCTTTTCAAGCATTCCACCGGCATTAGTACCGGGCTGACCCTTTACATCATCTAGGGGTGACACCTTTTTAAGCCCCTCCATTATCCTTTCTGCTCCCTCATCTATACTGACCTCAGTCTTTTTAAGTGCTCCAGTCATTATAATTTTACCTGCTGGTATTTTCTTTTCCTTCACGTCACCCTTTGGAGTTTTTATCACCACCGCCGACCTATTTCCAATAAGTGCCCTTGAGACAGGAACTACATGCTTTGTTTCTTCCGGGCTAAGCTCAAATATAGTAGCTATTCCATAGGGGTTAGAAAGCATTTCTATTACTCCCCCTGGCGAGGCCACTTCAACGGCAGCTTTCATTTTAAGTGGAACCTTTTCCACAAGGGAAACCTCATCTACAATGGGAATTTTTTTATTTAGTCTGTTATTTATAAGTACACCATCGTCTTTTTGCACTATAGCACCAACGATTTGTTGACCTCTTTCAGCATGAAAATTTATTATCCTTGCAGCCTCTTCAAAATCTACATCCCTTTCAATAATGAGGATTTTGGGAGTTTTCTCCCTATCTATATCCTGTATATTATAGGTATATCCCACACCAATTCCTATACCTCCTGGAGTAGAGGGATTGTGGCCTATCATTGTAGATTCGGTGATTATAGTTTCTGTGATGGTCTCCATAGCTAAATCTCCTATAACGGGAGCTGCTTCATTTATTCTGATGAGATTTAAGTCTTCAATTCTTATATTTACCCTTTCAAGGGCCATACTAAGACTTTGAAAAACGCCCTTTATATTTTCACGAGTACCCTTTATACCCGTTGTCTTAACAATACTGCTTGATAAAAATTCTATTTCTCCATTTTTATAGAGTTTGGCAACTGCCGTCTCGGTAGTAGCATTTCCTATGTCTATTCCTGCTACTATTTGCATCTCACTTGCCTCCTCCTAAACTCTTTTAAGTCTATTTCTCTTTTCATATACCTCTGCCGCTTCCCTTACAAAGGCTGCATTTATTTTAGCATTGTATTTATTTTCAAGCTCATCGGCTATCTCTAATATTTCTTCCTTTGTGGAGCGATAGGGTCTGATAGCATTATAGATCTCAAGAATTCTCTGGTCTGGAACGCTTATAAGCTCTGCTGCTCTTCTCAGGTTTCTTGCAAAGGCATCTCTTCCTACGGATTCTCCTATCTGGGCTTGCATCTCAAGGGTTTCAGGAGAAATCCTCAGGTCCTCTGCACCTATTTGACCCTCTATTACGCTGCTAAGATTTATTGTGTCAAAGGCTTTACCAGTTGGTGTCTTAAGGATTTCTACCCTTTTTTCCCCTAGGGGATAATCCTCCTTAGTTACCTTTGCGCCAATATCACATGAATTAGTCTCCTCCTTTACTGGGAAACTATTTTGGGTACAGCCCTTTTCAAGGGATACTAAAACATCTCTGACTATTTGCTCTATAAGTTGGCTTTGATTCATATTTACACCTCCCGTTAGTTATTTAAATAAAGCCTTAAGCTCTACAGGCTTGCTATCTTGTTTAACATGCTCCGTTTCTTTTATATGAAGCAGTGCGGCCTTAGCTTGATACTTTGGCCTAGCCATTTGGTCATTTTTAACTGGAACTGGCTGAGGTGACTGCCCTTTGGCATATTTAGCTCCATTTTTTCCAATAGCTCTAAAGGTTTCTTCGTCTAGAAGAGGTGCTTGAGGAAAAAGCTCAAGGTTACTAAGGGGAAGAAGATCTTTTTGATGAATTACTGTAGTACCCTTAGATTGAACACCTATTCCTATTCCAGAGCCACTAAGCTTTGCTGCATCATGGGCTGCAAATGAAACGTCTGAGGTTCTGAGGATTCTAACTACCCTAGCCCTTAAGCCCTCCTCTTCAATACCAGCTATAAGTTCTCTAAGGACCCTATAGTGGGGAAGCTCTACTATGGTTTTATTTTGAAATTTACCAAAGGCGGGACAAAGGCCAATTACTACCTCATCGCTTTTTACTCCTTCTTTAGCTTCTCCCTCTTCTACCAATTCTAAATTACTGAAACCCGCTGCTCTACTTATTGTCTCAGGCTTTGAAGATGAAACATCAGGAGAATCTATGTTAAGCTCAGAAAGAACTTCTTCAACAATGCTTTTTATAATGTTTTCATTTAATTCCACACTATCCACCCCTTTCTTCTATTCATAATCTTCGGGACTAACTGCACCGGGGGTATTCTTTATCTCTTCCCATCTTTCTCCCCCTACTCTGTAACCTGTTCCAGGTCCCATGTAGTCGTTAATATCATTTACGGCACTTACTACCTTGAACTCTTTGTCAAGAATTGCTGAGGTATGAAGATAATCTCCAGATACTCTTTGCTTAAGGAGATTAAGTATGTTTGTAGCAACATCCTCAAAACCATTTTTAGCTAGGGCCTTAACTACATCAACGCCAGTAACTCCCCTATTCATCATTTCTTCTGCCGCCTTCAGGTCATCTACAACCTTTCTATCGGGCATATCCTTGCTACCATGGGCATATGTGGCTGCCTCTACCTCTTCCTCTGTTATTTCTGAAAGTCCAAGCTCTTTAAATACAGCTTGCAAGGCTCTAGCTGCCTTATTTCTAACCTTTATAACCTCATCCTCACACACGGGTCTTAGTCCCCCATCTACCATAAGGTCTCTTTGAAGTATATTGTAATCATCAAAATCTTCTGCATCGAAATTAGAACCGGCAAACATGTTGTCGTAGTTTGGTACCGCACTATAACCAGAGAATATAAAATCAGTTCCTGGAAGCATTTGCATCAATGTTCTTGCAGTTCTTCTGATATCTGAATGGGTAAAGGTCTGGTCATTTCCCGATGCCACTTCCATATCTAACATTGTGGTTATCAGGTTTTCAGCAAGTACGGCCCTTATCCCCGATGGAACTCCTCCGGGAACACCTATACAGCTAATAGAACCGTTTTGAAGACCTTGGACTCCCGCACCCTTAGTTACAAATATACATCTAGCCTCAAGATAAAGCATTGACTTTCCTTCTGCATATCCCATAAGAACCTCTGAACCGGTTCCTGAAGTAAATCTCATTTTAAGGCCCCTTGATGCATAGGCCGATGCTAGGAATGACTTAGACCAAGGTGTATCATCTCCATCTATAAATACTGGCTCAGTACCATATACCGATACGGTTTCAGCATAATTAGTAAGCCCTCTCATACCAAGAAGAAGTTCAGTAGCTTCCTCAACAGCACATTGAGTTAAAACCCCACCTCTTCCGGTTTGTGAACCCACCATAAGGGATAGGGCATTAAAGGGTGCATATCTAACTATACCCACTGTAGTTTCCTGCTCATCGAAGCCCCTCATGGCTCCTTCAGCGGCATCGGCCGCTATCTGTACTGGATGATCCTTTACATTCGTAACATGGGATTGGTTTGATGGAATCCTCCTAGCCCTCATTTTTTGAAGGGCCATCATCATCTCAACCACATTCATATATCCAACAACTTCAACTATCTTAGCTGGAGTCATTGCAGTAGTAAGTTTTATTATTTCCTCTCTGGAAACATTTACATCAACTAACATCCTGGATATTTCCAGTGAGTCCATAGCCATTACTTCCTCTGCCCTATCAACATTTATTGCATAGTCGGCAATAAATCTGTCCAGCATATCAAAATCTACTCTTTTTTTGCCATCGAGTTCCATTATCTTTTTTCCGTTTATCCTTATACTGGGTTTTGGATCATTTGGACTGTTCATGGCTATGAGGCCAACCTCGGGCCATTCTTTTATAAATCCATCTTGATTGACATCTCTATTTGCCAATACTTGAAAGCGTTTAGACCTCATTCTTTTCCCTCCTTCTTTATAGATTAGTCCTTATATATAGGGTACTGTGGATGACTTTGGCTCTCCACCCAAAGCTCCAAGGGCTTTAATACCAACTTCTCTAGCTGCAATAAGGGCTTGCCTTACGGCACCTGAATCTCCACTGATTTGAAGAATTACTTCGTTTGAAAAGCTCGTTCCAGCAGCCGGCGAACCATATCCTACGATATCAACATTAGCAGACTTAACTGCCACATCTGAAATAAGAACTCCAATGGCAGCAGGGGCACCAACTATAAGTCCAAAGGATTTTCCTAAAGGGGTACCGAAAACCTTTTCCAGTGCATAACTAGCTCTTGCGGTGTATTGGAACTCAAGATGCCCTGCATCATTTGCATAAACGTCTCCAAAGGTTCTATCTAGCTCACCTAGGGTAACTTCAACTGCACGTCTAGCATCGGAAACATCGGAGGCTCCAAATACGATAAGACAACCATGGCCTGCTCCACCCTTAGTATCCCTTGCCAGCTCGATGGTAACGATTTCCGTATTCGTAGCCTTAACCGCTTCATCGGCTGCCATTATTTGAGGACCCGCTCCAGTTCTAGCTCCAACTATTCCTATTGAGCGATATTTCTTCTCAAGCTTCATGGTTTCAAAAAGCTGTGGGTCCACGTTGGCAATAACAAATCCAATTGTATCGCCTATTGCCGTTCCGACAAACTCTGTCAGTCCACATGTCCCCCCTGTGCAAACAGGCTGCCCTTCTACCTCAGCCTTAACTTCTTCAGTTGACTGGGTTTCACCCATCTTTTTCATAACTTCCTCCATAATTTTTTCCATCAATTGATCCTTCACTTAATACACCTCCAAAATATTTAAATTGAATCTCCATTACCTGGTAAAACCTTCTCTACATCGGAGTGGGGTCTTGGAATTACATGTACTGAAATAACCTTTCCAACCCTATTAGCAGCTGTAGCTCCCGCATCAACGGCTGCCTTTACTGCCCCCACATCTCCTCTTACCATTACGGTAACAAGTCCAGAGCCTATTTTTTCATAGCCTACTAAGACTACGTTTGCAGCCTTTAGCATCGTATCAGCGGCTTCAATAGCGCCAACTAGACCCTTTGTTTCAATAGTTCCTAATGCCTCTTTGAACACATCCTTTCCCTCCTTTAATTTAATCCTTAACCCGTTACTTAAATTGTACATTTTTTGAGGTAGTAAAAAGTTGTTCAATAGGTATAGGTAATTGTCAGAATTTAATGATAATTTTTTGTGGTAGGGGTAACTTTTTGTTTGGATTTTTTTGTAAACAAAAATCTTGTTAAAAGCTGTAAATTTAATTTACAGATATCAGATATTTATTTAATATGGCTATTATAAATAAAACTAAAGGACTTCGCCTTAATTCTCTCCTTTGACTTTGACATAAAAAACCTATTGACTAAATTACTAATCAATAGGTTATATTTAATATCATCTTAATTTTTTTAATAGTCCCATACAATCCCTAAACCCACTTATGTAGCTTATATAGTTATACTCCGATGTTAGGTTATATATATCATCAAAATATTCTTCTATGATTTCTTTCTCTTCCTTGTCTAAGGATGATATTATCTTATTCACTTTCCAGCTTAATTCCAGAAGCCTTTCTTGCAACTTTTTTATATTAGGGTCAGATTTTATAGCTTGTTGAAAGTTATATTCTAATAATTCAGCTATCAATTCCTTTACCAAGTTTTCATATTCCTTCGTCATATTTCCACCCTTAATCGTTAATTTCCAATAACTATCTAACATGCCAAAAGGATTGAATCATTTTCCCTGCTAATTTGGTTTAAGAATTCTTCTATTCTTTTCTTAGCCTCTATTGCATCTTTTTTATATGCTTTTACACATACTATTTTCCCGTATTTATCATATACCGCCCAATAATTCTCATACTTTTTCACCTCCATCTTTATCAGCTCCATTCTCACCTTTAAAACACTTTGATATTCAATAATATAAATTTATTATCTCTCATTTTGAGAGATTTGTCAATATCTCATTTTGAACTATATATAATAATTTTGAGGTGATACATATGTTACTTGAGAGACTAAAGAATTTAAGGGAAGATAATGACTTGTTACAAAAACATGTTGCTAAAGCACTAAAAATTCCAGAAAGAACCTATGGTAATTATGAGCTTGGAGATAGAAGCATACCCCTGGAAATTCTAATTGAACTAGCAAGGTTTTATAATACAAGTACTGATTACATTTTAGGTTTGACCGACGAAACACACCCTTATCCACCATCAAAAATTTATAAATAAGTTTTGACTTTCAATTATACATTATATGCTCCCCTTATGATAGACAATTAAAATAATAAAATTGTTATCATAAAGGGAGCATATCATTTGTATTGTGGGGTAACCTTTACTAAACCCATCAGTATCAAACTCAATATGAATCAAAATAAATATTTGCTCTCTTGGGCTAGAGCAGCTATTCTACCGTTGCTAACAGTAACAGTTGACTGTCCCATTAGAGATACGACCTCAAGGGCTGTAACCGTAACAAAGTAATCACAGCAGCCCGGACAAAGTAAATATTCACAAAATGTAAAGTTAAATGTTTCTGTTTTTTCGATGGTCCCTTCTGCATTAATTGCTCTAAATAATTCCCATACACCTACTGAAATAGGGCTTCTATTATCGCAGCTTCTAAATAATTCATATTACAGCTGAATACTTATAGATGTGTGACTAACAAACTTAATAAACGAAAGCACCATCCTCTATTTCTTTTAAGGAATTTTTGATTACATCCCAATATTCATCGGTGTGCCTTAGGGAATTATGACCCTCCCCTTTTATCTCATTTATAAACACTTTACCTCCCCATGTGCTAGCAAGTTTTTCTGAATGCCAAAGAGGTATAATGTTGTCCTCTAATGCTACAATAATATGTAGAGGAACTTTTATTACTGGAGCCCTTGCCAATGAATCAAACTGATGTCTTAGCATTAATCCCGATGGAAATATGGGAATCTTTTTTTCTATAAGGCTTTTTAGGCTATCATAGGGGGTAATAAGTATCAGCCCTTTTACTTTTCTATTCTTAGCCAGATATGTGGCAACGCCAGTTCCAAGGCTTCTTCCCATTACTACTATATTGGATTCATCAATATTATCTTGAGCTGAAAAATAATCATATATTTCAATGGCGTCACTATATAAATTTTCTTCACTAGGATTTCCTTGACTTAATCCATAGCCCCTATAGTTCAATAAAACCACTGACCAATCCCTATACCTTTTCATCTCATCACATAAGTATGAAACTTCCTCGGCATTTCCGCCAAAATATATGAGCAGTTTAGACCTTCGAGCATCATTATTTTTTACAAACCAGCCATGTAAATTCGTGCCATCTTGCATTTTCAGGTTTATTTCCTCAACATTTTCATGGGTGCTTTTTATATAGTTTAGGGTTTCCTCTGAGATTCCCTTTTGTGAAAAAATTAACTTATCTTGAAAAATATACAGAATTATACATCCTAAGATTATTATAAGCAATAACCCTACTATAATGTTTATGGCAATCTTTATAAAAAATTTAATCCTAGGATTTTTCTCCACTATTACGTTATCATCCTTCATAAACTCCCTCCTTTGACCTTCGCTATCTCGCTATCTCACGTATTATTAGCATTTATAAATACACATATGGAGTTATAAGGATTTTCTCCATTACCATAGATTATATATTACTAGTAGTAAAATACAAAGTCCTTATTTCATAGTATTTTTAATAGAAATATATTCTCTAAAAATATGAAATAAGGACTTTATATAGCTTTCTTCTTAACTTATAAAAACAAAAGAAATTAGCTATTATATAGTTTATCAAGTCTTAAGCCTAAGCTTAAAATGAAATTTTTATCTGACTCCTTCATGTTTAAATCTATGATATTTTCTATCTTTTTAAGCCTCTTATACAGCGTATTTCTATGTATATATAAATCTTGGGAAGTCTTTAATACATTATAGTTGTTTTCTATGTAAATACCTATAGTTTTCACAAGCTCTGTTCCATAGTTTATATCATAATCCTTTAGTTTTTTTATAGTGTCCTCATACAGTCTAGTTAATTGTGGATGCCTAGATATTTCGTTTAAAACATAATATATAATTAGATCATCAAATAATTGAATATTTTCCCCTTCTACTTTTAAAGCATTTTCAAGACAAAATTTTGCCTCATCATAGGCAGTATATAGTTTGTTTAAGCTATCAAAGATTTTACTTACACCTATTTTAAAGCTATATTTTGGAAGCTTATATTCAAGCTCTTTTATTAGGTGTCTAAACCAAGCCTTATCGTATGGATTTTCATTTACATTATTAATGAAAATGATTCTATTATTTTCAAAGATAATATGCATCTCATTTAAGGTAAGCTTACTATTAATTATTTCATAGATTTTATTTAGATTATTTTTAAATTCTTCCTTTGGGTTTATTTCAATTATCCATACAATCCTTCTTAAATCAAATGCAATATTATAATAAGCAGCATCACTTTTTAATTTTATCTTATTTGTAATTTCTTCATGCATAAGGGATTTTAAAAAATCCTCCTTGGAATTATATCTCAAATAATCATAAGACTTTTCCAGTAATATACCCAATATTAGATAGGGGAATGACAATTTAGCCATTTTAAAATCAACCTCTATATAGTTATCATCATTTGAAAGGATTGAAAAGTATCCTACTATCTCTCCTTCAGCTCTAAGGGCAGTAATCCATATTTTTTTATCCTCCCTATCTATGCAAATAAAATCCGAAGAAGTATTTATTACCTCATTCTTATTATTTATAATAAAAATTATATTAGCTATTGGCAGTTCATTTTCACTGTTTGATATACTCTCTATTTTATTGTTATAAAAGGAAAATGCTGCGAATGGATTTTTCATATACTTCTTCATTATAGGAAAGATATCCTTTGTAACATAATTTTTTGAACTAAAATTAAGTAGTTCTTCGTTGTATCTTTCAAATCTAAGGTTTATATAGTCCTTTTCCCCTAGTATTTTACTAATTATGGGCCATGTCATATCACTATAACCAAGATGTATAGGTATCTCAAACAAGGGAAAATCAAGCTCATTTGCCCTTTCTATATCACTCTCTGATATCTTTTTTAAAAACCTACCTGTTTTAATCCCAAGTCCTACCCCACCTTTTTCATTTAATACTTCTATCCAGGAAGTCAAATCGCTACCCTCTTTGTGCAAAAAATATGCTGTAGTTATGGCTAAATCACCTTCATTTATCCAATATATACCGTCCGGAATTTCTACAATCTCAATATCTTTTATCTCTCTATCAAGGCCGCCTTCACCTGCCAAAAGCTTTAAGCTCTTTAGATTGTTATTCAAATTAAAAATTTCTCTTATCTTCATATATCATCACCACATATGATATTTTATGTAAATCTTATCATATTATTAAAAAAAAAGCTAAGGGAATCCTTAGCTTTTTTTTATATACTATTTAATTTGACCAAGCCTAATAGTTGATTTAAAGAAGCTAAATAGTGCGGACCCTGCTATAGAACCAGCACCTAGTATATACAGCATACCTTGGGCTTCTTTACCTTTAATCTTAAGAACT
>JAKSBP010000156.1 GCA_022361035.1 Clostridia bacterium | reverse complement strand
GTTACAATTGCCCTTATAATTATGTCTATGCTTTTTGTTACTGGAATGAGATGGCTCCATGTAATATTATTGGGGATTTCTGGTGTTGGAGCTGTAGGGGTTATGATACTTATGGCACCCTATAGAATGCTGCGTCTTACAGCTTTCATAGATCCCTTTAAATATCCTAAGGATATAGGTTATCAAGCTATACAATCCCTCTTTGCTCTAGGTTCCGGAGGCCTTTTTGGAGTTGGACTCGGTAGAAGTGTACAAAATAAGCTTTATATACCTGAGCCCCAAAATGACTTTATATTTGCAACTATAGGTGAAGAGTTGGGTTTTGTAGGGTGTGTAACAGTTATGATGTTATTTCTATTCCTTATTTGGAGGGGCATAAGAATTGCTATATATGCACCGGATTTATTCAGTTGCCTGCTGGCAACGGGCATAACATCTATGATTGCTATACAAGTGATTATAAATATTGCCGTTGCTACCTCATCCATGCCCGTAACTGGTATTCCCCTGCCATTTATAAGTTTTGGGGGTAACTCCCTAGCCATATTTATGGGGGCAATAGGTATATTGCTTAATATTTCAAGATATACACAGGATACCGTAGGTTAAAGGTTACTAGTAATCTGCCCTTGGAATTTATTTATAGAGTAAAAATCTAATTAAGAGTAAATATTATCTTTCCCGGCTAGAGGAGCTAGCACAACGGGTTAACTTAATAAATCTTTAACATAGTTAAGTATTTTTGACATGTAATTGTAACACCTGTGGGAGATGTGCATACAATAGTTATATATTCTTCTTATTTTTTATGCTCTCGGAGGTGAACCATGTGTCAAAATACTTAATTACTGGAGGAAGAAAATTAAGAGGTGAGTTAGAGATTAGCGGAGCTAAAAACGCTGTATTGCCAATTTTAGCTGCTTCAGTGATAAATGGTGGAGTAAGTGTTATTAATGGATTTCCTAACCTTAGAGATGTAGATATAATGATAAAAATTCTTATGTCATTAGGCTGTAAGGTTGAAAAGACTTATAATTCAATAATTGTTAACTCTAGGAATATATTTACCCATGAAATAGATGAGAGTTTGGTTAGGGAAATGAGATCATCGATTTTTTTAATGGGTCCAATGCTAGCGAGGTTTGGTAAAATCAAGATAAGTTATCCCGGTGGCTGTGAAATTGGCCATAGACCTATTGATTTACATTTAAAGGGTCTGAGGGAGATGGGTGTAGAAATTACAGAGGCCCATGGTTTTTTAGAATGTAGCGTTAAGAAGTTAAGGGGAGCCGAAATACATCTAGATTATCCAAGTGTTGGTGCTACAGAGAATATAATGTTATCGGCTGTCTTGGCTAAGGGCAAGACCTTAATTAGAAATCCAGCTAAGGAACCTGAAATTGTTGATCTTCAAGACTATCTAAATGGGATGGGTGCAAAAATAAGAGGAGCTGGAACCAGTATCATAGAAATTGATGGTGTTGATAGTTTATCAAATGTAGAACATCGTATTATGCCCGATAGAATAGTTGCTGGAACCATTTTATCGGCTGCTGCTATAACTAAAAGCGAAATAACGATTACAAATGTTATACCTGATCATATAGTGTCGGTAATTTCAAAGCTAAAGGAAATGGGATGTATAATAATAGAAAAGGAAAATGAACTAAAAATAATTCCTCCCTCTGTTTTAAGACCTGTTGATATTATCAGAACCTTACCATATCCTGGATTTCCTACGGATATGCAGCCCCAGATTGTATCAGTGTTATGCCTAGCATCGGGAACAAGTATTGTTACTGAAACTGTATTTGAAAATAGATTTAAGCATACGGAAGAATTGATGAGAATGGGGGCTAAGATAAAGGTTGATGGACGGGTTGCTGTTATAAAAGGGGTTAGAGAATTAACGGGGGCAAAGGTATCGGCTAAGGATTTAAGAGGTGGAGCCGCCCTGGTTCTTGCTGGTTTAGCAGCAGAGGGAACAACAATTATAGAGAATATTAAGCATATTGAAAGAGGATATGATAATTTTGATTTGATGCTCAAGAAACTGGGAGCCGACATAAAAGTAATTGACTAGTTATTTTTAAAAATAGCGGCATAGATTGCTGCTATTTAAAATAGCTATAAATGGACAAGTAGTTGAGGAAACTCTATAATTATAATTTGTAATAATTTCACAATAAAGAGGATAGATATTTAAAGAGTGAAGTATTGAATAAAATAGAATAATTTACAATAATTACTAATTGGAAAGGGGTTGAAGGAGGCCCTTGTCCGTAGGAGGAAACAATGGTTACTAAAAAATATGGGGTTGATAAAAGGGTCAGGTATGGTAAACTTAGAATATATCTTTTAATCTTCTTTCTCTTATCAACTTTGATTTTTATTATATTATTTGAGACAAATTATTTTGAAATAGGTAATATAATCGTTGATAATAACATAGAACTTTCTAAGGAAGAAATTATTTCATACTCTGGAATAAATACAGGGGATAATATTTTTAAAATCAAGCTATCGGAGGTTCGAGAAAGAATTATAGATATTCCATTTGTAAAGGATGCTGTAATCAAAAGGAAGCTGCCTAACAAATTATTGATTAATATAGTAGAAAGAAAAAAAATTGCAGCAATTTCCTATATGGGTTTATACTTTTTTGTGGATAATGAAGGGATTATCTTATATACTTCCCATGATATAGACGAAACATATGTCATCGAGGGCTTTGAATTTGAAAGCTTTGCAGAGGGTGAAAAAATAAAGGTGAAAAATGAAGAGGATTTATATAAGACCTTAAGCATTTGTAGTTTTTTAGAGAACTCAAATCTAGAAATAAATCCTAGGCTCCTTTGTCTTGATGGAAATATAACTCTATATTTAAATGATAACTTAAAAGTCAAGTTTGGAAAAAGTGGCGATTTGGCAGATAAATTTACCATTTTTGAAGCGATTTATAAGGATTTAATCAGTAGAAATATTGATTCTGGAGTCGTTGATATAAGCCATGACGGCTATCCTACTTACAGTCCCTTTGGAGAATAGGAGGCATTAGTGTGAAGGGTATCAGAGATAAATTTTTACTAGGACTTATGTGTGGGGTCTTGGGAATAGTATTAGCTTTACAATTTAGAGTTGTTCAGGGAAATTACCTAGAAGGTGGAATTCCTAGTCAAAGGCTTTTAGAATTAAGAATTGAATTAAAGAAAGCCCAAGATGAGAAACAGAGTTTGATGAAAGAATTGGATACATACAGAAATAACTTGAAGGAAATTGAAGAGGCAGCATCAGAGGAGAATGAAATTATAAAAAAATTAAATGAAGATTTAGAGAAATATAAGCAGATGGCTGGTTTTACTAAGGTAAAGGGGCCGGGTATTGAGTTGATTATAGATGACCCTCCAAAGGATGTGGAATTTGATTATGATGGCAGTGTAATCATGGCAAATTATGATTTGTTGTTAACAGTTATAAATAATTTAAATTCTGCAGGGGCTGAAGCAATATCCATTAATGAACAAAGAATTGTAGCTAATACTGAAATACAATTAGCGGGAAGCAGCTTGAAAATCAATTCTGTCCCAACGGCTCCACCATATATTATAAGGGCCATTGGAGATTCTGACACCCTAAAATCATCCTTGGACTGGCGATATGGAATTGTGAGTAAAATGAGAGACTATTGGAATTTACAGGTTGATATGAGAAAAAAAGATGAAATCTTAATTGAAAGATATAATGATATCATAAAATATAAATACGCTGAAACCTATAATGAAAGATAGAAATTCAATATTATCAATAGGGTCTCTCTTTTAAGGTTTCTTTTTAGAGAATAGAGAAATTTTATAATCCATGGAAAGTGATTATGTAATTTTCTAAAATAACTGTAAATAAACTTTGGAGTGATTCAATGAAAGAAAAAGCTTCTAGACTAAATATATTGATTTTATCGATAATCTTAGGATTTCTAATTTCCATACAAATTAGAAATATAAATGACAGACATGAATATGTGTCCTTAGACACGATTCGTGACTATAAGCAAAGCCTTGAGAAAGAGAGAACGGAAATAGAAAAAATTGAGTTGCAGATTGAGGACATTCAAGATAAAATTGATGATTACCGAACTACTAAGATAAGGGATGGAGATATTACTAAGGCATTAAATGATGAAGTCAATAAATATAAAATGATTTCTGGATTAACCAATGTCCATGGACCTGGGGTAATCATAATAATTGACGATGCCACCAGAGAACTAATCGAAGGTGAGGATCCCAACGCCGTATTAGTTCATGATATGGACCTGCTCAATATAATAAATGATCTAAAAACAGCGGGAGCGGAGGCTATTTCCATAAATAACCAAAGAATTCTCTCTAGTACTGAGATTGATTGTTCAGGTTTTACTATAGAAATTAATGGGCAGGATTATGGTCATCCCTATATTATTAAGGCCATAGGGGAACCGGGCCATCTGGAAGCTGCCATTAATGGACCAATTACAACGGGGTATTTACTTAAAGAATATGGTATCTTTGTTGAAGTCAATGTAAGTGCTTATATTACAATACCAAAATACGATGGAGATATGGAATATGAGTATTTAATAACGAAAAAGTAGGTGATTGTATTGATTATAGGAATACTGGGGATTATAATAGGATTTGTGCTAGGTTTTTATTTACCTATAAACTTGCCTCTAGCCTATTCATCCTATATGCCTGTGGCAATATTGGCTGCAATTGACTCGGTTTTCGGAGCAATTAGGGCCAGCTTGGAAAATAAATTTGACTCTACAATTTTCGTTACCGGTTTTTTAGGTAATGCGATAATTGCAGGGCTATTGGCATATATAGGTGATAAAATGGGTGTTCCTCTTTATTATGCTGCAATATTTACATTTGGATTTAGGTTATTTCAAAACTTTGCAATAATAAGGAGATTAATAATAGAAAAATTTAGCAGCAGGTAAAATATTTATTTTAAAAGAAGGAAATCAAGATATTTTGTTGAACTAAAATATATTAGTATTATATTATTTATTAAATTGGAAGATAAGTGATAAAATACATAGGAAATCATACTAATATTAAAATTAAAATTAATTTATATAGTTGATCGTCACGAAGGGGGTTTTTACGTGTTAGAGTTCGATATTGATGTGGAACAATTTGCTCAGATAAAAGTAATTGGTGTTGGCGGTGGAGGCAATAATGCTGTCAATCGAATGATAGATTCCAACCTTAGAGGAGTTCAGTTTATAGCTGTTAATACTGATAGACAAGCATTATATACTTCTAAAGCTGAATATAAAATTCAAATAGGCGAGAAGCTTACAAGGGGTTTAGGTGCAGGTGCTAATCCTGATGTTGGCAAGAAGGCTGCTGAAGAAAGTAGAGATGATATTTATCAATCCCTTCAAGGGGCAGATATGGTTTTCATAACTGCTGGAATGGGTGGTGGTACAGGTACAGGTGCAGCTCCAATCGTAGCGGAAGTTGCTAAGGATATGGGTATCCTGACAGTGGGAGTTGTAACTAAGCCCTTTATGTTTGAAGGCAAAAGGAGGATGCTCCATGCTGAAAAGGGAATTGAAGAATTAAAATCCAAAGTGGATACTTTAGTAACTATACCAAATGATAGATTGCTTCAAGTTATTGAAAAGAAAACTTCAATGATGGATGCATTTAAAATTGCCGATGACATTTTAAAACAAGGTGTACAGGGCATATCTGACTTAATAGCTATTCCAGGCCTTGTGAATCTAGACTTTGCCGATGTAAAAACTATAATGTTTGAGCAGGGATTATCTCATATGGGTACAGGAAAGTCCAATGGTGACAATAGGGCTGCTGAAGCTGCTAAGCTTGCCATTCAAAGTCCCTTGCTTGAAACATCAATTAATGGAGCCAAGGGTGTCCTTCTTAACATAACCGGTGGTGCTAATCTTGGATTGTTTGAAGTAAACGAAGCGGCAGAAATCGTTTCTCAAGCAGCTGATACAGATGCGAACATTATATTTGGTGCTGTAATAGACGAGTCATTGAAGGACGAGCTTAGAATAACAGTTATAGCCACTGGATTTGAACACAATGTGGCAATAAATAATGAGATTAATATAAAGAATGAAGAAAAACCATTAGAACAGAGTGAGGAAACAAAGGAAACTGACAACGAACTTTTGGACATCCCAACCTTTTTAAGAAGAAGAAGATAGTATAGTTTTTTTTAGCGGTTTTAATAATAAAAATATAATAAAATTATATAATAGAGCCAAGGGTGTCTTTCTTAACATAACTGGTGGTACTAATTTTGGATTGTTTGAAGTAAACGAAGTTGCAAAAATCGTTTCTCAAGCCGCTGATTCAAATGTAAACATTATATTTGGTGCTGTAATAGACGAGTCATTGAATGTATTTTTTTATAGTGGTTGTAATAATAAAAATATAATGATAAAAAGGCCATTTTCATGGTCTTTTTAGGCTGCTTGTTCTACTGAGTTTCAGCATTCTTTGAATTTACAAGTTTGATATAGCAACTCGTCTGAGACCATTTTCTATGGTCTTTTTTTATTGTCTATTTTACGAAAAATTACATGTAATAAACATCATCTATAATTATGCCAATAGAATAGATTGTATCATAAACTATAGTATAGATATGGAGTATGCTTAAAAACATCTGCCTTCACTGGCTTTTAAAAGACAAATTTTATTAGACTCCATATTTTGATTATTAAGAAGAGAGGTAGTATGATGTTAAATACTTCAAAGGATTTTTTTAATATTTTAAAGTCTAAAGTATTTCTTAACTTAATGAATACAAGTAGGATTAATATTGCAGAGCTAAATGCAGCTATTACCCTGCTCATCAAATCTAATATTGACTTTGACGTCATATTTACTTCCGGCACTAATAGATTGTTTCCCCAAGCAATACTTACAATTTTTATTAACCCTAACACCAATATCGATTTTATATTCGGTAAGGCTCAACCAGATGAGGGTATATGAGATAATTGGCATAAAGGAGGTTATCGTGGGACTAAGAAAACTCATAACCAATCACTTCTTAATTTTTCTTATCTTTTACTCTATAAATATATTTACCCCGTACCTTTCCAATTAAAAAAAATAGGACTTTTTTCCTAAATATAAGAAAAGTAAGAAAATAAGTCAGAAATCGACTGAATATGACAGTTATTTAGTGTATAATATGAGATAACGTGTCTAAAATTGTTGAAGATTATTAAAATGTGAAATATTTACTATTGTTATAGTGAAAAAAATAGGACTAGGGGATGATGGGATGAAAAAAATTTTAGTAGCATTTTCCCATTTTGATAAATTGGAAAGTATCATAAAGAAAATTATAGAGGAATTTAAAAATAAGGGGATTTCTGTTCAGATATCTCAAGAATTTTTTCTCCCAGAGATAGAAAAATCTATAAATTTAAATAGTGACTATAGGATTTTGATTCTCCAGGAACATTTAGAAAAGAATAAATTTATAAAGGTCCCATATTTAGAAAAACTGATAACCATAAATCCAAAGCTCAATATTATATATATCATTGATAATCACCACTATAAATCTAGCTATATAGGAGATATTTATAAAGCTAATATATACAACTGCTTATTTAAAAGGGACGCAAATATTGAAAATATAGTTTATCTGTGCCTAAACCCAAGGACAGAAATAGAAGCCAAAAGCTACTATGGCTTAATGGATGATTTTAACGGGGTTTTGGAGAATGATTATAGTGATACTTTAGACAAGTCTATGGCATTTACTACAAAAAATATGAGAGGTAATAATGAAAAAGAAAGAGTAATAATCAAAGAGAGAATTGTATACACCCACCCCAAAGATTATCAAAAGATAATAGGCATCTTTAGCCCCTATGCCGCAGGAAAAACAGTAATAGCATCAAATCTAGCTAAATGTTATGTAAGGAAAAATCTAACCGTTACTTTAATAGATACGGATTACCTAAAAAAGGACCTTCTTTATTACTATCCTTTGGAGGACGGTGATTTTTTTAAGGTAGCTGATTTATATAATGACTTAAATATGGGAAAAGAAATAGGGGATGTGAATTCCTATGCAATAGAAATTGGAAGTAAACTTAAGCTTTTTACAGACCATAGGGATTCAAGATATGAGATGAACCTTGAACTTATTAGTCACATTGTTCGTGACTCAAAGAGCAATATAGTAATTATCGATATATCTAGCAGTTTAGGAGAAGCAGTTGTAAATGAAATATTATCCATATGTGACGAGAGGCTTCTTGTAGCTGATAAAATGATATCAACCCTAAATGGCCTTCCATATAGGCTATCTTTGAAAACATATAATAGAAGGAATCTTAGTCTCATAATTAATAGAGATGTGGATATAAGGGGACTTCCAAATAGAAAGCTAGAAAAGTACTTTAAGGATGTGGAACTCCCTGAAAAAGAAAGATTTAGTTTGAATTTTGAGCATATTTTCTTCATACCTAATAGGCTTGAGCTTATAGCTGAGGCCCTATCCAACCGAGATGTAGCCTACGGTGTAGATCAACAATTTGACGAAAGCATAGAAGTCATAGCCTCTTCCCTGTATCAAATAAATAATAATTATAAAGGAGGTAGGGTAAGGAGGATACTCGATAAATTCTTTACTAAAGGGATATAAATTTATAAAGTAGGATAAGAACTCTCCATAGGGCTTTATGCTTTACCTTAGCCATTAATTTGGTCATTCTTATTGGTTTTAAAAAAAATCATCACATCATAATTTCACTTTACTTTATCTTAGCTATATAGCTTCTTATAAAAATATTTCAATGTTTAAATAACAAAATAATAAGCTAGAAATTCTTTCAGAATTTCCAATATCTAAAAATCAAACCAGTAAAGTCTAAAGAGTTTTTGGGAGAAAGGAGTTTGGTGAATGAGAAGGTTTAGAAAAAATCAATTAATAGTCGTAGCTCTAATATGCTTTATTAGCAGCCTATTAATTTTTTACTATAACCACGTAAAAATACCTAGGATAAAGAAAGAAGTGGAGGCTGCCGTAAGAAAAGAAGTGGATTTAGATGTAATGGAAAAAAGATATATAGCCGTAGTAAAGGGAGAAGAAATCATACCCAAATATACCGCCCTTACAGATGAGATACTGGAAAAGACAATTGAACTGAGGGAAATACCCCTTAAATTTGCTCTTAATAATGGAGTAGAAGACATTGAACTCATCAGAGGAAAAATAACCCAGGAAGCCTTGAGGCCCGGGGAACAGATAACCTATGATTCAGTATCTACTCAAAAAAAATGGTTTGGGGACTATGATAGATTAACTGAGTATGATTTCAACTTTATTGTAGCGGGGGAGGTTAAAGAGGGGAATATTATAGATGTTTTAGTTAATTATGACAACGGAGATTATGATGTTATTATTCCTAAAATTAAGGTAAGAAAATTAATTGAAAACAAGACAAGTGAAAGGAATGGGAGTGTAGGAAACTATACTTTGGTTGTAGCCCTAAATGAGGAACAGCAAAGGGATGCAGAGTTAGCCCTTAAATTAGGCTACTTAGAAGCCAGGCTTTATATAGATGAGTCACAAAGGGCATCTCCCAAGACCTTCAACTATGATTATGGAAAAGAAAAACTAAACCTAGGCAGGGTTACGGAAAAAGTAGTACCTCAGGTGGAGGTTTCTAAGGATAAAGTAGAGGAGAAAAACGCAGCACAGACAAACTCCCAGGAGAATATCACTTTAGAACACTAGTTACAAAGGAGAGAAAGCTATGATTATAAGCGTTACATCCCTGAAAAAGGGAATGGGCCAAACTGTGTCAGCTATTAATTTAGCTGCAATGATAAGTAAAATAATAGAAAATAAGACTCTAATTGTGGACATAAACAAATATTATCATGACATTGCCTATTATCTATCCAATTCTAATTTTACCAAGGGTCTTGATGAGTTCATAAACTTAAAAAGAACGGATATGATTGATGAAGAAATTTTTTTAAGCTGTGTAAAAAAAGTAAACAAAAATATAGATATCATGACTTCCAACGATTGTTTTGAAATAGAAAGTAATGACGTAAAGGCTTTAAAAACCTATCTTAAAAAGTTATATCCAATTACTGTAATCGATACAATATCATCTATGAATAAGATTACCGATAACTTTTTAAATATATCCGATGTCATAGTTGTCATCATAAATCAAGAAAAAAAGATGGTGAAAGAATTAGAGAGGTCAAATAAATTAGAAAAATACAAGGATAAATTAATATTTGTTATTAATAGGTACATTGAAAGCATTGATAACAAGATGATGTTGTATAAAGACCTAGACATAGAAAAGGATATTAAAAGGGCTGGTTTTAATGAAAATAGAATATTTAAACTTGATTTTGATATAGGGCTCATGAATGACTGCAATGACCTGAGTCTATTAAGTTATATCTTAGGTAATAATGATACAAACTATTTAACTGAGCTCAAGGGATTATCTAGATACATATTAACCAAATATTGTGGATACCACTTCGAGGAAGAAGAAGTCCAGAGGAAAAGAAAAATATTTTCAGGTGGTAAATTAAACTTTTTTTCCTTTTAAATAGGGGGCAGACTAATGGATATTTATAAAAGAATGGGAGTCTTATATGAGAGAATTGATGAAATAACTACTGATATCAACAAGTATTCAGAGGTTTTAGGTGTTCCCAAGGAAGAAGCAGAAAGAGATGTTGACAACTTTAAAAAATTTAAGGATATTTCCATAGGTAATAGGGATACGAGGACCTATGTAATAAATCTGTATACAAAACTTCTAATCAGTTATTTTCAATTCAATGACGAGACAGTTAAGAAATATGTAAACTTCCATAATATACTGGATAATGATATAAGGATAATCTATGAACTTTTACTGGATAAGTACGATATAAGCCACCTAATAGAAAAATATAACCTAGATTATCAAATAACCGAAGAGGCCTTTAGGGAAATTGCTAAAGCAGAGGAAGCTGAGATTCAATTTTATTTTACAAAATTAGTAGCTAGAGTTAGGCTGATTGCCACAATTCTTTATTCTATAGAGGATGGTCAAGATGCTATAGACACCCTTCAGTATCAGAATATAAATGAAATAGGATTTAATAGAAAGGATTATATCTGGATTGCCTATAAAAGTAATACATATTACATATCCTTTCTTAAGTTTAAGGATGAGGACACCTTAATTAATATTCAGAGCAAAACCACTGTCAATACTAAGCCCCACTATTCACCTAAAAACCCTATAGTTGTTTCCAATAAGGATAATTCAAATAGAATAACAGTAGGGGGATACATAAGTACTCCAACAGAAAGACATCTTTACTACAATGAAAGGATATTTAATCTCCCTGATATTTCCCTGGGGGCAATGAAGACTGAGCTTGAAACTATTGACGATTTGATTTATGACCTCATAGAAATTAACCAAGAGGGAAAGGGAAAATATCTAATAACAGGGGCTGACATGGGAGTAGGCAAGTCAACCCTGCTGGTTGCAATGCTGGGGAAGGTACCTAATAGATGGAGCATAGGGATTATTGACTCTCAGGATGAAACCCAGGCAGATGTAAAATACCCCCATAAAGATAT
>JAKSBP010000404.1 GCA_022361035.1 Clostridia bacterium | reverse complement strand
ATGTGTGACTTACAAACTTAATAAACGAAAGCAGGCTCTGAGGTTTCTTTTAGAGCGATTTTTATAAATCTGTTTTTACATTCTATTACTTATCTATAAACAGATTTATAGCATGAGCCTAAAGGATTCTCTGTGGCTGCTGTAGTTAAGTTAATATTCTCAATCACTCATCTATACATTCTTTATAAATCCCTAATTTAAAGTTTTTTTCCAATAAAAAACTCTTCCTAAGCCTGTTTACATAAGTAGACATAGAAAGAGTGTATTATTCCCATAAAAACCCAAGGACATTAAATCCTCGATTTATAGTTAAATTTCACTTCGCTAAATTAGTACAAATAAAAATCCTTCAAAGCATAGGCAAAGAAGGGTATTTTTACACTAATACTTTCTGTCTCGGTCCATCCTACAGGCTCAGAGCAGATCAATTATGTTATTAAGTTTTTTTAAAAAACTAAAGATGGTATAGCTCCTATATGGAATACTATCCAATTTTATTTTAACACACTCTATTAGCTTTTACAAATTCTTTAACCTAAAATTCCTATATCTCCAAATGGCTTAATAGTCCCTCAATAAACTTTTTTACATTAATTTTTCCTTTATATTGATACTTCATTCTTATATAATCCATTTCCCTTTTTACTTCCTTAAAATCAAAAAGGGAGGTAGAATACTTTTCAAATTTAAAATTCCCATAATCTTCTATACCTAAACTGGCAATATTCTCTAAAGCCGATTGTATAATTCTTCTAATTCTCTGCTCAATGGCCTTAACGGATACAGAAGACTTATTTTCATCCTCATACTTTTTATTTAATCTTCTATATAGCTCACTTATTTTATAACTATGAAACTTCACTCCCAAATTTTTTCTCTCTTCAATAATCATCTCAATTATATCCATTAAATCCCTACTACCTGACTCTCCTAAGATACCAATATCTAAAAAGATGCTGGTTAACTTTTCATCTAAATTATTCTTTTTATCATTTTGACTTTTACCAGTGAATATATCGTAATTATTCTTTTCTAGTGTTTTACCAATTAAGGATAGGGCCTTTTTTAAATCTAGGGTTTCAATGGCTTTTTCAACTATAGCTACAACTTCCACAACATTTATAGGCTTATTAATAAAATATTCTATTCCACTTCTATAGGCATCTCCTATCATTTCCTTTGAAGTAACTTCGGAAATCATGATGAATTGAATTGCTAAATCCTTCTCTTTAATTTTTCTCACAATTTCAACTCCATCAATCGAAGGCAACAATAAATCTACTAGCACTATATCAGGCATCATTTTTTCTATATCATCTATGGCTTTACTTCCATCTTCAGTTTCGCCTATAACATAGCCAAGCCGATAATTGTCAATAATATTTGCAAGAATTCTTCTTATACCTGGATCATCGTCGATTAAATAAAATGATGGCTTCATAGCTTTGCCTCCCTTGCATCTATTTTGTCTATTGGTATGTGGATAAAAAATCTAGTTCCTTGACCAATCTTGGAAACAAGGTCTATCCTCCCGCCATAATGATTTTCCACAATGTGCTTTACATGGGTAAGCCCTAAACCTGTAGACATCCTTCCAGTCTTTCTATCAAATTTTGTGGAAAATCCCGGTTTAAATATAACCCTTATATCTTCATCTTTTATCCCTATACCCGTATCTGTAATCTTAAATATTATATAATTATCTTCGATGTATTGAGAAATCATTACGGAACCACTATTAGTTATTGCATCTATACTATTATTTATAAGGTTACTAAGAATAGATATTAGGGGATAGTAGTCCTTTATAGGTAAATTAGTTGTATAATTAATAAAAATTTTAATCTCCTTACCTATATGTTCAATATATCGCATTGTATTATCATGAAATATTTTTAAAATAGAAGATAGCTTCATTACATTCTCTGTTTCTTCACTTATAAGTAATCTCTCAATACCCGACACAACTCTTTGATTATCCTTCTTGATTTCATGTATATCCTTTGAAAGATTCAATATTCTTTCCTTTAACCTACTTGTATAACTTTTATCCATGCTTTCATTTTGATCCTTTAGCTCAGAATAAATAGAATAGCACCTTTCCATTGCCTGTTCTATATCCTTCATAGTCTTCTGTAGAAAAAACACCTCTGCTTTCATATTAGCAGTAAATAAGAGTAGATTTATATATTTTTTCTGATGTTCCTCCTTTAATATAAGAATATTATAGGCTTTTATACTAGAAAATAATATGAATGCAATGGTAGCCCTTAAAAATCCAGCAATAAATAAACTAGTGAGAATCATTTCTATTGTAGTTTTTGTAAACTCCTGTCTAACTGCCGCCTCAGCTATGTTGGAAAGAATATCAGAAATTCCTACTAAAAATATAAAAAAAATCGGCTGTTCTTTATATTTCCTTATATTCAATTGAAATAAAGCAATACCAAAAACTATGTAAAACACTGCTGAAGGAAGATGACGTAATGCTATGGAACCTATATTTAAGGTTCCATTTAATTCTATAAAATCAATAGAAAATCTCAATGTAAAAACGAATAAAGCTGTAACAACCGTTGATAGTAAAATAGATATATTGTAAAACTTCAATATTAAAAATACAAAGATAGCTATACCTATAGAAAGTCTAAAGTCAGAATTAAAAGGATTTATGTAGACTTGACCCATTAATGTTGTAACCATAGAAACTATAATAATTTTTTTAAATTCATCTCTATTCATTTAAAGAACACTTCCTAGTTTAAAGATTAGTACATATACAGTTTAACTTCATATATTTTTTTAGTTTCCCCTTTTCATCGACAAGAAATTTAAAATTTAGGATATTTCTTTAAATTATATAAAATCAATAGGATTATTTCTACTATATATTAAATTAATATTACTTAATTTGCAACTTTATGAATTTCCTATATTGATTTATATTCTATATAAGGCTAAATTATCCTTTATATAAATTTCATACAAAAAAAACTAGACCCTATCAATTTCATGATATTGCCTAGTTTTTTGTTATATTTTCCCTATGAATACTAAAATAATCCTATTATCTCTCCGTCAGATAATATATCCATTTTATTTGCAGCAGGTATTTTAGGTAATCCCGGCATAGTCATTATATCTCCAGTAAGAACTACAAGAAATCCCGCCCCCGCTGAGGCTCTAACTGACTTAACTGTAATTTTAAATCCTTCAGGTCTAGCTAAAAGTTTTGGATCATCGGATAATGAATATTGTGTTTTTGCCATACAAACTGGAAGTTTTCCAAGTCCGATTTCTTCATACTTTTGAATTTCCTTTAATGCCTTAGAGGAAAAGTCAACCCCTTGGGCTCCATAAATCTCTTTAGCTATAGTTTCAATCTTCTCCTTTGTTGGCATTTCTAGATTATATAAGGGACTAAAGTCTGCACTTCCCCCTTCAACGAGTTCAACAACCTTCTTTGCAAGCTCTGTGCCGCCTTCGCCACCCTTAGCCCAAACCTCTGATAGTACAACATTTGCACCTAGCTTCTTACATCTATCTTCCAATAACTTAAGCTCCTTCTCTGTATCTGTAGGGAATCTATTTAATGCAACAACAACTGGAACATTAAATTTCTGAAGATTTTCTATGTGCTTTTCAAGGTTTCTAAATCCTTCAGCTAAAGCATCAAGATTTTCTTCACCTAAGCTAGTCTTAGGAACTCCACCGTGATTTTTAAGGGCCCTAACTGTAGCTACTACAACTACCGCATTAGGCTTTAAACCAGCATATCTGCATTTTATATTAAAGAACTTTTCTGCTCCAAGGTCAGCACCAAAGCCCGCCTCTGTTACTACATAGTCAGCTAATTTCAAACCCAGCTTGGTAGCTACCACAGAATTACATCCATGGGCTATGTTAGCAAAGGGACCTCCGTGGATAATAGCAGGGGTATTCTCCAAGGTTTGTACTAAATTGGGCTTAATTGCATCCTTAAGAAGCAATGCCAAGGCTCCCGTTGCATCAAGTTCGCCGGCTGTAACGGGTTCATTCCCATAGGTATAGCCAACTATCATTTTTGACAGCCTTGCTTTAAGGTCTTCCATATCCGTAGCAAGACAAAGTATAGCCATTATTTCAGAGGCAACGGAGATATCAAATCCATCTTCCCTTGGTACTCCATTTCCTCTTGCACCAAGGCCAATAACTATACCTCTCAAGGCTCTATCATTCATATCTAAAGCCCTTTTCCAAGTTACTCTTCTTGGATCAATATTTAATTTATTACCTTGATGGAGATGATTATCTATTAAGGCCGCCAACAGATTGTTTGCTGTAGTTATGGCGTGGATATCACCGGTAAAATGAAGATTTATGTCATCCATTGGAACTACCTGGGCATATCCTCCACCTGCCGCTCCCCCCTTAACACCAAAACAAGGGCCTAGGGAAGGTTCTCTTAAAGCAGTTATAGTTCTTTTACCAATTTTATTTAACCCCATACTCAGCCCAACATTTGTAGTTGTCTTGCCTTCTCCCGCCGGTGTAGGATTAATTGCTGTTACAAGTATAAGCTTTCCATCTTCCTTATCCTTTAGCTTTTCATATACATCTAAGGAAATCTTTGCTTTATACTTTCCATAAAGCTCTAAATCATCTTCCCTTAATCCAATTTTCTCACCAACTTCAACTATTGGAAGCATTTCAGCTTCTTGGGCAATTTGCACATCTGTTTTCATCCTGTTTCCCCCCTCAAGAGTTTTTAATGCTTAAAACATAATTTGTTATTTGTAATTATAGTTTATTACCGTCTTTATTACGTCTACAGATATATAAATTGGAAAGTAATTATTTGCTTAAGGGATTATTTTTTACTTTAACAGGAAATAATATATGTTGAGGTATGATTATATATTAAAAATAATAGTGAAAGGAAAATGTATAGTGAATTTCTCCATATCTTCATTATACAAGGTGATTTTTATGAAGAAATTCAAATTTATAGAACTTCTTCTTCTAGCAGCTTTGTTATTAACCCTCTACGCATGTGCTGGGAATATTCAAGAAAAGTCTCTAGAGCCCCAGGCATCTTCTATGTTTAGAAAAGGAAATGTTGAAAAGGTGGAGGTTATTGTAGACAGTGCCTATATTAGAAATGGTAACTCCATAGATTTCCCTGTTGTATCAACAGTAAAAAAGAATACCATACTGGATGTTGGAGGTCTTGTGGGAAAATGGTATATTATCATCCTCGATAATGGTAAAGTAGGAGCAATTGACCCTAAAGAAGTGAAGCCTGTAGTGGAAAAACCGAACTTACAGGCTAATGGGACGAATATTAAAAAGTTAACTCCAAATGAACAGGAAATGGTTAAGCTTGTCAACGGTGAAAGATTAAAAAGGGGACTAAGTCCTTTAAAAGTAGATTTAGCTCTCTCAGAGGTCGCCAGATTTAAATCTCAAGATATGTTAGATAATAATTATTTCAGCCATTATTCCCCTACATACAGCAGTCCCTTTGAAATGATGAAAAGCTTTGGAGTAAAATACATATATGCTGGAGAAAATATTGCTGGCAATCCTACTGTTAAAGAAGCTCATCAATCCTTAATGAATTCTGAAGGTCATAAAAAAAACATACTCAATCCTAATTTCACCCATATAGGTATAGGTGTGAAGGAAGGCTCTAAGTTTGGAAAAATTTTTACACAAATGTTTGTTGGAAGATAAAACTTATATTATAGAAAGGTGATTTTTTATGACAACAGGTATGACTGAACATAAAAAGCATTTTAATAATTTAATGAAAACCATCGAAGGAACGGGCTGGATTCTTTGTGATGCAGTAAGTTATATGGCTAGAAATGATATAGTTCCAGATAAGGACTTAAACAATGAGGGAGCTTCAAGGCTAGCTCAAAATATTTCAGAAATATTTGAAATATTATCGGAGTGTGAAGAAGAAAAAATTATAGACCATATAGCCGATAAAATGCTGGAATATTCTAGTGGTAACACTGAAAGCCTCATTTCTTATCTTGGAAAGCATATGGGGGATAATCCTCTTTACAAAAAGATTGTCGAGAACTCCAAAACCTAGGATAAAAGGGGCATGTTTCAAGTTCACTTCAATAAAAATCATAATGCTTTATTTTTATAGCTTAAAATAAGCACTATCAATATTATTGAATTTCAATAAATTTTGATAGTGCTTATTTTAAATTAACTTATAATATAAATTTTCATATCTATAGATGAGTAACTTACAAACTTAATAACGAAAGCAGCCACTGAGGTTTCCTTTAGAGCGATTTTTATGAATCTGTTTTACCTTCTATTACCTACTAATAAACAGATTTATAGCATGAGCCTCAAGGATTCTCTGTGGCTGCTGGAGTAAGTTAACTTTTTTAATCACTCTTCTATAGAAACTTTGATATTTACTATTCCTCT
>JAKSBP010000292.1 GCA_022361035.1 Clostridia bacterium | reverse complement strand
GATATGATCACTATGTAAATGGCTTAGGATTATTGCATCTATGTCCTCTAAACTTTCTATCATTCCTAACAATCTGCTTAATACACCATTCCCGCAATCAATTAATATTTTAATATCATCCTCTTCCAATAAGTAACCTGAACAAGCTCCTCCAGCCCTTGGATAAGGCCCTGAGTTCCCTAAGATTGTAATCTTCATATGATTTTCCTCCCTTTATTTTTTAAAGAAAAACCTGAAAATATCATGTCATTAACGGAGTTTATAGATGTGTGACTTACAAACTTGATAAACGAAAGCAGGCTCTGAGGTTTCCTTTAGAGCGATTTTTATAAATCTGTTTTACCTTCTATTACCTATCCATAAACAGATTTATAGCATGAGCCTAAAGGATTCTCAGTGACTGCTGAAGTAAGCTAACTTTCTCAATCACACATCTATAGCAATCCTTCATATAGGAATACTATCTTTATATTAACTTACTGGGATAGTTTTAAATACTAGTAGCTTGGCCCCTGTACATTTTCAACCTATCCTTTTTCTTTAATACTAGTATAAATTTCTATTTTTTTCAACTCAAGAAGTCTAATATCTATGGATTATTCATAGCCTTTCCCTTATCTCTTAATTTCATTAAAAAATTAGTAAATACATTGAAATTTTCATTAATTCAATATTTTAATCCTTCAATACTCTAATTTATATCAAATAGTTTTGAATAGCCAGGGTATAAAAAAAGCCTTCATCCCCAGGGAGATAGGCTTTTTATTCTATTTATAACTACTGGACCTTCACTTTTCTAAGAACTAAGGCAATAGGAAGAAATAAGATAGACCCCATAATACCCTGCATTATATTAGGTCCCACTTCTACAAGGGGTACTTGGAAATTTCTAAGCATAATAACTTGAGTTATATAGTATCCTGCAGCCATCCATAGGGTTCCCAGTAATAATGCTATTACATTTCTAAAACTCAATAAATTTTTATCCTTGCTGTTACCTATTTTCCCTACTAAAAGCCCCATAACTCCCTTAACAATAAGTGTTGGGAGAGCAAAGGCCGGGGCAACGAATAGATCAGCTAGAGCTGCTCCTAAACCTCCTGCAACCATACCATATCTCCATCCAAATAATATAGCTGCTAAAAAGATTATACTATCACCTAGGTTCAAATATCCACCAGTTGCAGGTATTGGAATTGTGATGGTGATTGTTGCAATCGTTACTAGAGCGGTTAAAAGTGCCATGGTTGTTAAATCTCTTATACTAAGCTTATCCATTATAGTCACCTTCCTGTTAATTGTATTGTTATGTATTATTCCACCTATATTATATTACAAATTGTATCTATTGTAAATGTAAGGTTTTTATTAGATACTAAAAAAACTAGTCATTGTATCGATACAATGACTAGTTTTTACAGCCAGCTCCTTAGCTTTTCTATATCCTTTATTATAATCTTCTTTCCCAAAATATCTATTGCTTCTTCCTTTTTAAAGCGACTTAAAGCTCTACTTACTGTTTCCCTTGAGGTTCCTATCATATTGGCCAATTCTTGCCTCGACAGCTCAAGATTAAATTCAATATTTCCTTTTCTTTCAATACCTAGGGTTTTAGATAGCTCTATAAGAGTATCAGCAGTCCTTGAATATGTATCCTTTAAGGCTAGTTGTTTCAATTTCATCTGAGCATTAAACAAGCGTTTACTTAATATTTTGATTAAATTCAATCCTAGCTCTGAATTTAGCTTAATCAATTTTTCCAAATCATTATTTCTAATGACTCCCACAGCAGCGTCCTCTAAAACCTCGGCAGTAGCTGGATAGCTCATATCATTAAAAATAGTCACCTCGGCAAACACACAGTTCTTCCCATAAATATTTAGTATAAGCTCTTTTCCATCCCTTGAAGACTTGGAAATCTTTATCTTTCCATGTCTTATAAAATAGAAGGCTTCTCCCTTATCACCTTCCATGAATATTATGCTCCCTTTTTTATATCTTTTCTCAGTAGTAATAGATAAGATTTTTTCTAAGTCTTCTTCCTTTAACTGAGAAAAAATAGGGACCTTTTTTAAAGCATCAGTATTCTTCATAAGTTTTCCCCTTTTTTAAAATCCCATATAGCATCCAATTGTTTCAAGTTATAATTATGAAACTCCATCTACAGGTTTATAATTGCAAATTCTAATTTTTCTTCCATTTCGCTTATTATAAACACTCTGCTTCCATCGGGTGATGGATAGACGTTGGTAACCCTACCCTTTGACCTATATTTCAGATAATTTGACTTCAAATCTGTTATATAAACACCCCTATCATTAATATATAGGAAACTATTTGAACCTAAGGGCTTATAAGTCTTTGGGTTACTATGGTCTTCCCCATTAGTAATAAATTCTTCTATATCTTTAAACTCCCTATGACTTCGATTATCGAGATTAATTGCCTTGATGGAATTTTTTTGTTGTTTGCTCCTAGAACAAATATACAAAGAGCTATCCATGAGGGTAATCTCAAAATTATCACCTATATTATCTATATCTCTGACATATTCTTTCAGGTCGGTTAATACATTATTTTTCAAACTATAGGAATAAAGCTTATTAAAATTATATTTATTATCTTCCTTAGAATACTTCCCTACAATTATTAATATCTCCCTATTGTTCTTCCACAAAGAAGGTCTTATAATTTTATAGTCCTTACCCATATCTTGAGTATAGGTAATTCTCCTTGTTTTAAGATTGTATAGACCTATTCTATCACCGACTAACTCCCTCGTATTTATATGGGCTTCATTTACAATTGAATTATCTTCAAGATACGTAAAGGCTATGGTTAAACTATTTTTCCCCCAAATGGGATTTATGCCTAAAAACTTTTCAGCATAAGCCCTACCTGAGTCTGCACCGTATACTGAAAAATTACTTTCCTTAAAATTTTCCCTATTTATATTTGCTACAGCTATATATCCTGCCTCATATGAAAAGGTTATATTATTCTTAAAATCATTCAAAATTTCATTATTTATCTCTTCCTTTATTTCTGCTATTTTGCCATTTAACAAATTATAAACCTTTATAATACTCTCTTTCTCATCATAATAAGCTATTTTTTCCCTGTTATCAGATATTTTAAAGAGTAGTTTGTCTTTAAACCTTATATTTTCACATAGCATTAGGGGTTCCATATCTCTTCTTACGTGGAATAGTCCTGTTTTCTCTGTGCTTTCAACATAAATAACATAGTTATCTTCATCAATTTTCTCAGCAACCTCTGTATCTTGGCCAAAATCTTTGCTGTAAAAATTTTCCTTTACACTACTGGTATTCACAGATAATTTTTTACTACTATAATCAAGTTGAAATATATTAAATCCATCATTATTTTTACCCTTAAACTGGACAACATTCTCGTCTAGCCAAGTAACTTCTTTAACACTACTAATATCAGAAACATATTTTATAAAATTATCTCCATCAATAACTTGAACTTCATTTTTTTCATATTCCTCTTCTAACAGATTTACAACCTTCCTGTCATCATTAAACATTCTATTTACAGCGAAGAATACTAACAATAATACACAAAGTATTAATATAGTTTTATTAGGTTTCATTATTCTTTTTCAGCTCCTCATCCATTCGTCGCCTAGCCTCGTCTAAGTTCCTGTAGGCAGCATCAATATTTCCCTTTAATTTAAGAAGTAATTCACTGGTATAATTTCTACTAAGAAGTTCAAATATATCTATCTGATCATTATTATTCATAAGATTGCTTAACTTAGTATAGGTAAATATTCTATATACTTTCTTTCCTTTAATAAGTACAACAATATCATTTAGGGATAACTTCTTTAAAAGTTTATTGAATTGTTCAATCCCCTTACTTTCTATCTCCTCAATTTCCCGTGCATTTATAATCCTTCCAATAAGTTTTTCTAAGCTAAATAAAAAGAAATTGTCATCCATATAGACATTCTTATTTCTATTTATTTTTAAGAACTTAAATTCACCTCTTTTTATCTTTCTAGTTTTACCAAAGGCTTCTAAATAGAGGTCCTTTACACCAAAGTCTATATTTTTCACTTCAATTATTTGCCCATTTGCAAAAACATAGGTCTTGTCCTCTTTAATATCATCATCAATGCTGATCTTATCTAAGGTCATATTTTCCAAGTTTAAGGCTAAGTCTTCATTGGTACCATCTGCACACTTAGCAACAACATAAAATCTCATAAATTCACCCCATAAGAGTAGTATCATCTATTTAGTTTCAAATCATATAAATCCCTTATCTCTTTAATTTCTTCTTCATTAAATTCAAATGCTTTATATAGATACCTATCTATTTTGTCCTGATATTTTTTAATCAATTTGCTATCACAATTATTTTTACAACAGGATAGAATTTCATTAGCTATTTTTAGAATATCTTTTTTAACAGCTTCATTAAAATTTAAGTTTATGGGTATTTGAGACAAAGGACTTGAATACAATTCAAGATAGTCTCCTTTTCGTTTGCCCATATTATATAACCAAAAATAGGTTATTTTTGAGTTTAATATACCCAACAACAGAATTAAATCCACATCTTCCTTTTTTCCAGTAATAAAATATACGTCTGCACTTGCATACCACAAATCATTATTATATCCAAACTTGTTATCTAAAGCTCTATGGGGTACAACTATTTTAGCTCCCTCAAATATACTCTGATCTCGACTCCATTGAAGTGCAAACCAGTTTCTCATTCCTTTTTTCGTTTCTCTCCTTAAATTTAAAACTTCCCTATATTTTTTTAAATGATTCTGTATAACAAAACAGTATTCCGTATTTAAAATATTTCTATCCGTAATATATAGAATAAATTTATCTGTAGAATTATTTGTAAGGTATTTATTAATATCACTATTTTTATAAAAGGGCTTTAAGGCCCTACAATTTTTTATATTAGCATCTATTAGTTCTTCTTTATTTAGAACAAAAATTCCTTCATCTATCTTAATATTATTTCTCTCTATATTCTGCTCTGTTAATTTCCTCTCTAACATAATATTGGTTACTTTATCTGCACCACTAACAATACCTTGATTTATATTACACAAGTCTCCCAGGGTTAAGCTGCAACATGACTTTATCTTCTTCAATATTTGGCAATACTTTTCATTTGGAAAAATCATTATATTTCCATCTATCCCGTATAGGCTCTCCTGTTTGTTTAATGTATAACTAGAAATATTATTACTCAATTTTTCATTATTTATAATTTCTATAATATGGTCTGTTTTTAGCTTGCGATTTTTTATATATTTAATATTTATATTTTTATCTTCTTTTACACCCTTTGTTACAGTAAATATTATATTGTGTTGACCCTTGGCCGATTTAAAGATTTCATATTCATTAAAATTAATTATATTTTTAAAGCTGACTTGGTCTTTAAAAAACTTTCTAAGCTTCCTTGCACCATCAGCAGTAATAAAATAGTTTGTGGTAATATAGGATAAGATACCATTATCTTTAAGTATATCAATACCTCTATAAATGAAGTAATAAAAATAATCCATTTTTCCTTCATAATATTTTTTACCAAATTCATATTTTTTGATATTCTCAAATATATCTTTATTTCCCTTTTCCCCTATATAAGGAGGATTACCAATTACTATATCAAATCCTCTCTCTTGTACAACTTCACTAATTTTTTCTACAGAGAAAACTTGGTCGCCTAATATACTATTCCTTTGATAAAAATTCAGCCTTAAAGAGTCAAGATTAAATCCTTTAAAGGCGGACAGCATATCTATATACTTTAAAACAGCCATCTCTAAAGGAACTTTTTGTATATCAACACCGAAAATATTATTTTCAAGTATCCATTTCCTCTCACCATATTCCTCAAACTCAAGATTTAGTGTTCTATAAATTAATACCTTTGTCCTATATATCTTTTCTAGGGTATAATGTAGAAATAATCCAGAGCCACAGGCTATATCTATTACCTTTAAGCTGCTCAATAGCTCTAGTATCTCTTTTAATTGCCTATTATTTATATTGAAAATAACTTCATCACTTATTAATTTCTCAAGACTTTCTCCATCAATATTAATGGCTTCTTCTAAATACAATTTAATTGAATTTGAAATCATAAACTTAATAATGTATGCAGGCGTATAATAGCTTCCAGTTAACTCCCTTTTTTTATTATTCATATATTCTTCTAAAATACTACATAGAGTTAACAGATCAAATTTCTCCATAAACTTTCCTGACAGGGCCCCTACAGATATATCCTCTATAATTACTTCATCACAATCACCAAAATTCTTATTTAAAAATTTTATATATGAATCGCTTTTTATTCCATATTTTTCAAGAACAAAGGACCTAATTAAATAAATTAAAGCCTCTTCTTTCATATTATCTTTTTTATAAACATTACTTAAAATTTTATCTAATATCCCTAATTCATATTTTTCCATGCTTTATCCCCTTTAGACCCATTCTCTTTAAATTATATTTTATTAACCTCCACAACTCAAGAATAAAAACTGAAAGTATTAAAGCTTTATACCTTGAAAAATTACTTCAAATAAAAATCCCAGCACATATTGTGCTAGGATTTTACTAAAAGTTATTTTTTCAACAATTTTAACCCTTCAAGGCCTTTATATATTTGCCTTCTCCTATCTTCTTAACTCCATCTATCTCTTGAATTATCTCATCAACTACTAGGTCAAAATCCTTAATATTTATGTCAATTCCTTTTTTCTTCAAATATTTCATTACTGTCAATAATCTAATATGATAGTTACAGGGGTTTTTAAAATAAGGATGCTTTTCAATATATTTTTTTACTTTATTTCTATGAATAAAATATTCAGTCTCTACACCATTATTTTCTATCTCTTTTTCAACTTTTTGTAAATAATTATTTACATGCTCTTTTGGATTATTATACTTATTAAGTAATACCTTAATATCTTTTATAATACTTTCCATTTGAATATTATCAGCTGGTGGTTCCATAGTATTTTTATTACTATCCCCCTCGTGCGGCTCTGATAAATCCGGTGCTGCAGTCTCCATAGCGTAAAATGTACCCCTTTCAATTAATAGTGTTACAATTTATTTTACTATCATTATATAAAACTGTCAAATGGAGAACATTCTTTTATCCCTTGTAAGTCCAAACTCTGTAAACTTTCAAGTTTTTTTGAGTCCTAGAGCCTATATTAACCTATTACTATAGATATACGCTTGTATACAATTTAACTAATTAACTTCAATTCTTTTTAACTAAATTCTAGAATAACATACCTATAGTATATCATCCATTGTTAAAATCTCATCACTTACATGTTTTATTAGATTATTTAATAATCTTTCTATTACTCTTTTAGCATCTTCATTATCCCTTGAAGAAATACATTCTAATTCTAATTTATTTTTTAAAAGTACAATTTCACTTAATACCCTTTCTCTATCCTTTTTATACATAATAAAATAAAGTATTCCTCTATCTTCATAATCTAACTCTATATCTGGAGCTTTCATCAAACTATCATAGATTCCCTTATAATCTAAAACTACATAATTACTTTGAAAAACATTGTATTCTACATCACTTTCCATTTGCTTTTTTGATATATCCTCTATGATATGGGCAAAACTGTATAATAATATTGAGTTATCCTTAAGAAACTCCTCAATTGTACAAAACTTGTTTTTATTCCTATAGTCTTCAAACTTTTCCCTAAAGGTTTTCTCAACACCATTTTGAAATCTTTGATTAAGCGTTAAATAATCATCTAACATATAATTCTCTCCATGGTAATTGACGATTCTTCCTATTATAAGGTCCTTTAAGGACCTCATTTCTTTCTCTTCTTTAACAATAATCTCCTTTTTAGAAAAAATATCTATTAATTTCCTATGGCCATCGGCTAGGGTATTTTCATATATGGATAAATATGTATTAGAAATTTCTTCAATAATTTTAATTTCCTCTCTTGTTAGTTTGTTTCCTTTTATTTTAATATATTCTTGAAAAAAATTATTTCCATTTTCTAGTTTATAATCCCATAATAGCCAAGATGCAAAATTCTTCTCATCATAGAAATAACTGCTTTCCTTCAGTATTTTTTCATATAAATCCTTTGCCCTATCTACATGGTCAGAGTATTGAGGCCCTAATGCAAAATATAATACGTCATTAACAAGTTGATTTTCTAGCACTTTAAATTCATTTATTAACATACTCATATCTCCACTCTCCTATAAAAACACAAGGGCTCAATGCCCTTGAGCTTTTAATTATAGATTTGTAAATGTTAAACTTAACTTATTTTAAAAATACTATCATAAACTTAATATATATTCTAAGGCAGGTGCCTTTTTATAAAATTCAACAAATCCAGCTTCTTCCCTTTCATCTAAAGGGTATAATTGCCTAAATATTGTCTTTAAATTCTCATTTGTTATATTCTTTAAATCTATGTTAGATAATCCACAAACAATTATATCAGCTAACTCTTTATCTATTTCATATATATCATAGTCACTTTCGGCAAAAATATGTTTTAAAAAACTAATTTCTTCGTCATTTTTTATATCAATTATTGCAATATTATAAAGTTTGTCATATCTATCCTTAATATTTTTCACAAGCTTATTCCATATTTCAATACCTTTTTTATTAAACTTACTTGTTATTTTACCTTTATCTTCAAATACTCTTAAGAGTAATAATTTTGAACAATAATTAAAACAAGACTTCTTTAAAAATAGTCTACACCACTTTTCTTCATCATACTCAAGATTTTTTCTACTATCTATTCTAAATTTTTTAATCAAACCAATATTTTCATATTCATATTTAATTATAAATGTCTTCTTAAATTTTTCAAGTGCTTCTATTACATATTGTTGTACTTCATGCAAACTTCTTCCCCCTTTCTTAAGTTATTGTTTATACTAGTCCTTACTATATAATATTTACCTACCTCCATATTTGTCAGTCAATTTTTTATAATATTTTGAAGTATTTTCTAGAAAGCTTCATATATTTATATGGGGGGGGATTTTAAGTGAAAAAAGGATTCGTGACACTATTAGCTATTTTTCTCGTAACTTATATAATTTTTATAAATTTAGACCATATAACTAGTACATATACTTCTGCTGTTGATTCAGTCAACATATACAATGCATCTATATCTCCTGGTCTTCTTAAACAATACTATGGCAATAATTCAATTAAAAAAAAGGAGGCTGAATCTGAAATAAAGAAAATCTGCTTAAATAATCTAGGCTATTCTAACTGGCTGAACTATTTAGATTACATAGACTTAAAGATATTTAATAGCAATGTTCTACCTAATGCTAAAAATGAACTAATTATTGCCCTAAATTTATCAAAGGATTTAGCAGTAGTATGTATATTCAATAGCAATGATCAAAGTTACAATTTCACAGAAAAAATTGAAAATCTATTGCCCATAGAAACAATTAAGTTTATTCAAATTCCCGATAAGGAATACAACTTCTTATTAACATATCAGATAGCTGATGAAAGGCTTGGTGCATATTTTTATGAAAAGTTTTTAGAAATATTTATGTATGATACTCAAGGTTTTAAAAAGAAACTTAAAGAAGTTGTTTTTTATGAAGAGATTTTTAAAAGCATATGGATTGATGAAACCGCTCCAAAGGATGAGTGGAACAAAAATGTTATAATAAACAGCATAGTCTTTATTGAAAATGCTAAGCTCCATATTGACTTTTCAGGGGCAAGAAATAAATATAAGGCATACGGCTTTACCACTATTCCCAAGAGTAGTGACTTTAAATTAATAGATAGATATTCATACCAATATAAATATTTTTGGAATAAAAAATTAGAAAGGTTTAGTAGGAGAAAAAATAACATAATCTTTAATAACACACCTGTATCTATAATAGGGGATAGCGAAACTGACCATAAAAATTTACATGGTTTTTCTAAAAATAAATATAAGTTATTGACTAGTTCTGATAGAATATTGTATATAGATAAAAGGTTGATTGATGAACAATAAATATACTAAAGAATAAGGAGAGAGAGAATATACATGACTATAAAACTATTTTATAAAAACACATATATAAAAGAATTCAATGCCAACATTTGTGAAATAATAGAAAAGGATAATACGTATCATCTACAACTCAATCAAACGGCTTTTTATCCAGAGGGCGGTGGTCAACCATGTGATACTGGCTATATAGCTGACATTGAGGTGTCTCATGTATATGAAGATAAAGGAAAAATTTTTCATGTAGTAGATAGTTTAACATCTAAAATGGAAAATATAAAATGCCTTATCAACTGGGAAAAAAGATTTGACCATATGCAGCAGCATCTAGGCCAGCATATCCTATCAGCAGCCTTTCAAAAGCTCCATGATGCCAATACAATAGGCTTTCATTTAAGTCATAATAATGTAACTATTGATATCGATAAGTTTTTATCCTTGGAAGATATTATAAAGGTGGAATATTACGCAAATCAAATAGTTTTTAATGACTTAGCAGTTGAAATATTGTATCCAAGGGAAGATGAACTTACCAACTTACCCCTTAGAAAACAACCAACTATCACAGATAATATAAGAGTAGTGAAGATAAACGATTTTGACTATTCACCCTGTTGTGGAACCCATCCAAACAGGTCTGGAGAAGTTGGTCTCATCAAGATTAGAAAATTTGAAAAATATAAATCTGGAATCAGGATTGACTTTTTATGTGGAAATAGGGCATTAGAGGACTATAAAATAAAAAATGATATTATCAATTCCCTCTGTTCCAATCTATCAGTACAATATGACGAAATTTTAAATAGTACTGCAAGGATTAACGATAACCTCAATAATCTTAAGAAGGAAAATAAAATTTTGAAAGAACAAACTATTGGATTTGAAGGAAGAAATCTGTTGGATAATTGTGAGACAATCAACGACATAAATGTAATAAGACAAGTATACAGAAATAGAGATTTTAGAGAAATAAAACAATTATCTACTTTTCTAGTCAATACTAAAAAAACCATTGCTATTTTAGGACTAATTAGTGGGGATAAAGCTCAGCTCATTTTAAATCGCTCGGAGGATTTAGATAATATAATTATGAAGGATGTCCTAAAAGAATGTATGCCTTTGATTGATGGAAAAGGTGGGGGAAGTCCTTCTTCAGCCCAAGGTGGGGGAAGTAATATTGATAATTTAGAAGCTGCTGTAAATCTTGCATATATTCAAATTGAGGATATCTGTGGCTAAAAACTATTTTTGTAACCACATAAATAGAATCGATATTTAATAGATTTTTTATTTTTATTTAACAAATCTCTAACATCCTTCATATATTGATATTAAGGTTAAATTACCATTGAATAATCAATATAAAGGAGGACTTTCCTTATGTGGAACAATCAATTCCCATATTTCCCACCGATGATGAGGTCTTATGGAAAAAATTACGATGACAATTCCTGCCTCTATTATGAAAAAGAAAGGGTATATTATGATAACAGATATCCAGAATGTTTTAAGGATGCACTTAAGGACCTTGAGTGTAAAAAAATCAATCTTTCCCTAGTTAATGGAGACTCTTTTAGCGATGTTGTTCTAGATGAGGTTGAAATAGATTATATAGCAATTAGAACAAGTGAATGTGGCTTAATTTATTTAATACCAATTAATAATATAGTAACTGTAGGACTTCCAGATACTCTAGCTAAGGATTTATGGGGTCAGAAAGTAAAGAAAAATAATAATAAATACTACCATAAATAATATATAGAAGAGTGATTGAGAATGTTAACTTACTTCAGCAGTCACAGAGAAGGGAAGACGTCTTTTTATAGAGCTAAGGAGCACTCCAAAGTGCTCCTCAGATTGTTAACAAAGTTAACAAGATAATAGGCTTTAACAAATCTTCAAGTTCTAGGCACGCTTAAATCGAGAAGCGGAGCTTACTCTAGTTAAGTGAGCCTCGCAGATTTAAGCAGTAACGACGAAATTGATGGTTTGTTAACAGCCTCAGGTGTATCGTCTTCGATACACCTTTAATTATTAACTATAGCTATAAACCTTCATATCAATTACACCATTAATG
>JAKSBP010000112.1 GCA_022361035.1 Clostridia bacterium | reverse complement strand
CTTCCTCTCACCTAGTTTTACTCAGTAAAATTGTTTTTAAATCTTCTAGACTTAAAACTAATTCTCTCCATTGTTCAGTTTTCAAAGAACAAATCTTAATAAAAATAGCCTCTTTAGACTTAGGAAGCTTTTAAAGGAGACTCTAATCTCTCCACTTCCTACTTCTAAAACTGGCCACTCAAAACTAAACAGTGTAAGGTTTTTCTCCTTAGAAAGGAGGTGATCCAGCCGCACCTTCCGATACGGCTACCTTGTTACGACTTCACCCCAGTCATTGATTTCACCTTCGGCAGCTTCTTCCTTTCGGTTAGTCCGCTGACTTCGGGTGCCCCCAACTCCCATGGTGTGACGGGCGGTGTGTACAAGACCCGGGAACGCATTCACCGCGACATTCTGATCCGCGATTACTAGCAACTCCAACTTCATGTGGGCGAGTTGCAGCCCACAATCCGAACTGGGACTGGCTTTTTGGGATTCGCTCCAGATTACTCCTTCGCTTCCCGTTGTACCAGCCATTGTAGCACGTGTGTAGCCCAGAACATAAGGGGCATGATGATTTGACGTCATCCCCACCTTCCTCCGGTTTATCACCGGCAGTCTCTCTAGAGTTCCCATCTTTACATGCTGGCAACTAAAGATAAGGGTTGCGCTCGTTGCGGGACTTAACCCAACATCTCACGACACGAGCTGACGACAACCATGCACCACCTGTCTCCTCTGTCCCCTAAGGGAAATAGAATTTTACTCCTACGTCAGAGGGATGTCAAGCCCTGGTAAGGTTCTTCGCGTTGCTTCGAATTAAACCACATGCTCCGCTGCTTGTGCGGGTCCCCGTCAATTCCTTTGAGTTTCAGTCTTGCGACCGTACTCCCCAGGCGGAGTGCTTAATGCGTTAACTCCGGCACCGAGGGTGTGAACCCCCGACACCTAGCACTCATCGTTTACGGCGTGGACTACCAGGGTATCTAATCCTGTTCGCTCCCCACGCTTTCGTGCCTCAGCGTCAGTTGCAGTCCAGAGAGTCGCCTTCGCCACTGGTGTTCCTCCTAATATCTACGCATTTCACCGCTACACTAGGAATTCCACTCTCCTCTCCTGCACTCAAGCCATACAGTTCCAAAGGCTTACTAGGGTTAAGCCCTAGCCTTTCACCCCTGGCTTATTTGGCCGCCTACTCACCCTTTACGCCCAGTTATTCCGGATAACGCTCGCCCCCTACGTATTACCGCGGCTGCTGGCACGTAGTTAGCCGGGGCTTCCTCCTATGGTACCGTCACTTCTTCTTCCCATAGGACAGAGCTTTACGACCCGAAGGCCTTCTTCGCTCACGCGGCGTTGCTGCATCAGGCTTTCGCCCATTGTGCAATATTCCCCACTGCTGCCTCCCGTAGGAGTCTGGACCGTCTCTCAGTTCCAGTGTGGCCGTTCACCCTCTCAGGTCGGCTACTGATCGTCGCCTTGGTGAGCCCTTACCTCACCAACTAGCTAATCAGACGCGGGTCCATCTTGTACCACCTGAGTTTTGACTATATTACCATGCGATAATATAGTTTTATGAGGTTTTAATCACCGTTTCCAGTGGCTATCCCTCTGTACAAGGCAGGTTACCCACGCGTTACTCACCCGTCCGCCGCTTTCCAGTAGATATTTCCTCCGAAGATTCCATATCTCCCTTCTCGCTCGACTTGCATGTGTTAAGCACGCCGCCAGCGTTCATCCTGAGCCAGGATCAAACTCTTAGTATAAACTGGCTTTTTTTATTGGTCTTAGGTCTTTAGCTCTAAAGCT
>JAKSBP010000067.1 GCA_022361035.1 Clostridia bacterium | reverse complement strand
TTTGCCCATATTTTCAATGTAAAATTCATTATAATGTCTGCTACCCTTCCGAAAATAAGCTTGCTTTCTCAAAATAGCTTAAAGGAGGTTAATCTCCTTGAAAATGCCCATAAATATTTTAATGTTCCCCTATTTAAGGATAGAGTAAAGCTTGATTTTTCTCTACTTGAGCAAGGGCAGATTTCCTTAGAAAAATTGGCAGATTTTGTGGTTGGATACTGGCAAAGCAAGGGAGGAAGAATCCTAATAGAATTTATAAAAAAGGCTACTGCAAGGAAGTTTTATAATATATTAAAGTCAAGAAAAGAAGTTGATAATCAGATGGTTTATGAATTATCTGGTGATGATAGCAGCCTTTATAGGAAAAATCTTATTAATAAACTAAAGAAAAAGAAAGGCGATGTTTATTTGTTAAGTAATGTCATACTGGTTTCCACCCAAGTAATAGAAGCAGGTGTTGATATAGATATGGATGTTGGATTTAAGGATATATCTATTATTGAGGCAGAGGAACAATTTGCAGGTAGAATAAACAGATCATGTGGTAAGGAAGGCTCTAAGTTATTTTTCTTTCAATATGATAATGAAAAAAATATATATAAAGGTGATTTTAGAACTGAATACTCCATATTACAAGAAAAATATAGGGAGATATTTAAAGATAAAAATTTTGAAGAGTATTATTTAAATTTAATGATGGAAATAGACAGAAAGAAGAGTGAATACAACGAGAATTCATATGAAATCTTTACCAATTCTCTTAGACATTTAAAATATCTCGACATTGCTAAAAATATGAAGATGATAAATAATGAAACATATTCCGTATATTTGGCCCATAATCTCAAGATACCTGAAAAAAATGAATTCATAGATGGACGTAAGGTATGGAAGGAGTTTAAAGAAATTTTGTTTGATTATGACATTCCCTATGCTAAGAAACAAATCATGCTGTCGAAAATCAAGGAAAAAATGAACTACTTCATATATCAAACGTCAAAGCCCCTAACCTTTACCGATGATGATAGTATTGAGGACATAGCTTATATTGAAAATGGAGAAAGGTTTTTTGAAGATGGCAAGTTTAATAGAGAATTTTTCAATAAAGAGATGTTTCCAAGTAAGGGAGATGATATTTTTCTATGAAAATTACAGGTACATTGGTGAATTATTTCTTTCACTGTAAAAGACAATGTTGGCTTCATGGAAATAGGGTAAACCTCGAGGATAACAGTGAGCTAGTCCAAATTGGAAAGCAGCTTCATAAAATCAAATCGGAAAAATCAAAGAGTGGTGAAGTAGCTATTGATTCCATTAAGATTGATAGGATTAATGGAGAGTATTTAATAGAATATAAAAAATCCGATGCCGATATAAAGGCTGCCAGTTGGCAAGTATTATATTATCTCCTTGTACTTAAGAGAAAAGGTATTGATAAAAAAGGAAAGCTAATATGCATGGAAAAAAATAAGGAGGTTAAGAAAGTTTTTGAAATAGTATTAACAAAGAGTGTTGAGAGTATATTAGTTAACTTAGAAGAAGAAATAAAGGAATTTATAATGACTAAGGATATACCTCCGTTTGAATATGAACCAAAATGTAGAAAATGTGCTTACTATTCCTATTGTGTAATTTAGGGGAAGGAGAATGTTATGGGGGAGGCTGTAAGATATATAATGTCTATGGGAGAACTTAAACGTAAGGATAATTCCCTATGTTTTAGAAAAGATTCAAAAAATCATTATTTACCTGTTGAAGGAATCAAGGAGATATATTGCTTAAATGAAGTATCATTAAATACTAAGCTATTGGACTTTATAGCTTCAAAAGGTATAATAGTTCATTTCTTTAACTACCATGGCAGCTATTCTGGAACCTTTTTTCCAAGGGAAAAGTACATAAGCGGAAAGATTACAGTTAAACAGGCTGAAAAGTATTTAAAGGATAGAATATATGTTGCCAAGGCTATAGTACAAGGATTGATTGATAACATTGTAGAAGTGCTGTATGGATATTATAGGAATGGGAATAAAAAAATAAAAGAAAATATTGATTATATCAGATATTCCATACCTCAAATTCTGAATAGGGCTTCAGATATAAAGGAAATATTATCGGTTGAGGGTAGCCTTTGGAGTTATTTTTATAGTTCCTTAAGGGAGATTTTAAATGAAGAGTTTGAGTTTAATAAAAGAGTAAAAAGACCTCCAGATAATCCAATAAATGCAATGATTTCATTTGGCAATACGATTTTATATACTAAAGTTATTACACAGATATATCATACACATCTTAACCAAAGTATCAGTTTTCTACATGAACCCTCCCATGGAAGATTTTCATTGGCCTTAGATTTGGCAGAAGTATTTAAACCACTAATTGTTTACAAGACAATTTTAAACCTGGTAAATAAAAGAATGATAAAGGCTGATAAGCATTTTGATAGAAACTTTAATCATTGTATATTAAAGGAAGAGGGAAAGAAGCTATTTATTAGTCAGTTGAATTTAAAGCTTGAGGAGACCTTCAAGCATGAAAAGTTAAAAAGAAAGGTTTCCTTCAATACTGCCATAAAGCTTGATGCTTATAAGTTGATTAAATATATTTTAGAAGATAAGGAATTTAAGCCATTTAGTATAAAGGAGATGATTTAACATTTCTAAGAGATATAATTATAACTATGTTTTTCTATTTTACGATGTGGAGGAAAAAAGGTGCCATAAAGTGTTTAAGGTATGCAAAAAATATCTTAGACACTATCAAAAATCTGTTTTTAAAGGAGAAATCTCTCCATCAAAGCTTCTAAGTCTAAAGGGAGAATTAAATAAAATAATAGATAAGAAAAAGGACTGTGTTTCCATTATAAAATTTATAAATCAAAGCTACTTCCAACAAGAGGAAATAGGTGTTAAAATAGAGGTAGAATCAGACCTTATTATTTAATATCTCTACACCCTAATTTTATAAAGACAAAAACAAAGTAATCAACTATACCTGTTGAAATAACAAATATACACTTGATTTTAAAGCAAACTTAAAAATATTGGACTTTCTTTAGAAAAAAACTTATAAAGTGTTGTAATTTACTTGTTTTTAGCTAATAAGTAATTTTGAAAATGTGTATTTTTCAGTGGTTTAACCGTAACATTGTATGTATTGAAATCCTCTATAGTCTGCTATAAGAGTATAACCAGGTGTGTTTAACCGTAACATTGTATGTATTGAAATTATTCAACACTCCCTTTTTTGTTTTTTGGTATACTTGTTTAACCGTAACATTGTATGTATTGAAATTACGGAAATTTGTAATAGGATTAACAAGATTAAAAGTTTAACCGTAACATTGTATGTATTGAAATTAGTTGACCTCGTAGGTCCTAAGCGGATTTCTAAGGGTTTAACCGTAACATTGTATGTATTGAAATGTAGATTATAAAGCACAATTTAGAATAAATTTATCAGTTTAACCGTAACATTGTATGTATTGAAATTTTTTTTTACCTTTTTCCATACCCAACACAAATTCAGTTTAACCGTAACATTGTATGTATTGAAATCATAACATTTTACTTATCTTTATCCTCAAAATTTTTGTTTAACCGTAACATTGTATGTATTGAAATAGATTATTCTAGTTTAGTGTTGGCAGGCGGGCAAAGTTTAACCGTAACATTGTATGTATTGAAATTACAAAGGTGCTCCTAGAAGCTCCCCTATAAGTTCTGTTTAACCGTAACATTGTATGTATTGAAATTCTGTATCGGAGCCTATTTGCTTCAAATGACATTTCTGGTTTAACCGTAACATTGTATGTATTGAAATATACCTTCGCCTATGCTTGATGTTCTATACCTTCTTGTTTAACCGTAACATTGTATGTATTGAAATTTTTTAAATATCCCTTCTTTTAGCAGGGAGTTCCTGGTTTAACCGTAACATTGTATGTATTGCAACAATCCCCGCAGGTCCGAGCTGCGTTCAACTTTAACATCCTATGTATTGAAATAATATACCTTTAATTGTTTATAAAAATAGAGGTTATATGATAAACTAAGGCATAGCATATTATTAAACACAGGGGGATTTTAAAATGTCATTTGAAGTATACTTTCAGAGAAGGCTGCCAATTATTATAGCTCTGGGAATAGTTCTTATAATTATATTAGGATATTATAAAATAAAGGAGATTAGGATGAAGAAAGATGAAAAAAGTAAGGATTAAAAGAACTAATGGCAGTTGAGAATTACTGTTATTTACTTTAACATAAATTACCATAGTCACATAAAAGAATATAAAAACAATTTGCATAAATATGGAAAGTAATATAATATAATCTTAAGAAAGTTGTGGATATGAGTTTTACTATATCTAAGACCTTGATTTAGCGTTATCTTATTGAAGAATTCTAGCTGGAAGGTATATAACATAAATAATAATGAAATTATAGCTGGGGGGGAATCTTTATGAATATTTTCAAGAAAATAATTCTAACTACATCAATAATTACTGTTGGTGCCATGGCCGTAGTTGGGGCGGCAGAGCTGACAAAGAAAATTGAGGCATATATAAATCCAGAACTCAAAATAACAATTGATGGAGAGGATTATGTTGCCAGAGAAGAGGATGGAAGGATAGTACCACCCATAATTTATGAAGGACGTACATATCTTCCAGTAAGATTTATTGCAGAGGAAGCAGGAATGGGTGTTGCTTGGAATGAAGAAACTAAAACCGTTATTTTGGAAAGGAAAAGTAAAAAGGATAAGGAGAAGAGTGGGATTATTGATTTAAAGGCTAAATATGAACTTGTTTCTCAGGACCAAGAAGAGATAATAATAGAATTAAAGAATGAAGGGGATTCCGATATGGTATTGACCTTTAATACTTCTAAGCAGTTTGATTTAAAATTAATACAAGATGGGAAAGCGGTTTACACCTGGTCCTCGGATAAACGTTTTGCTCAAGTGATTACTAACAAAACTATTAAGCCAGGAGAAAGTGATAGGTATACCATAGATTTAAAAAATTTACCTATAAAAGCCGGTTCATATGAGTTTGAATTTTACTCAGCAGCAGGGGAATTAGAAAATATGCTTCCTTTAAAGGGCAAGGTGGATTTAAAGAATTAAAACCATATTAAAATAAAGTATATAAGAGCATATTTTATAATAGCTATAAAAATAGAACTGACTCATTAATAGTTGTCAGTTCTTTTAAATTTCTATGAATAATCTGTTATACTACTTGATATGGATAGACTATTTTTAGATAATAATACAAGGAAGTTAAAAAAATAAGCGAACAAATATTTGCATAAATTTATAGAATCATATAACATTATCTTAGGAACTTTTATATCTAGGGATATGTTGAAAGGAGTAAAATAATGGATTTATCTACTTTAAATGATATGCAGAGAAAGGCTGTACTGAAAACACAGGGACCACTGTTGCTCCTTGCGGGAGCGGGGTCGGGAAAAACTAGAGTACTTACCCATAGAATAGCATACATGATAGAAGAAAAGGGCGTTTATGAGGGCAATATATTGGCCATTACCTTCACCAATAAGGCCGCCAAGGAGATGAAGGAAAGGGTTGAGGCCCTAATTGGAAGTGTTGCATCCAATATGTGGATTGCTACCTTTCACTCTGCCTGTGTGAGAATTCTTCGCAGGGATATAGATAAGATAGGTTATACTAGGGACTTCGTTATCTACGATACAGCCGACCAAAAGACTGTAATCAAGGAGTGCCTTAAGGAACTGGATATAAGTGATGATGCCTACCCAATCAGGTATGTGCAAAGTGTAATCAGTAGTGCCAAGGACAAGCTCCTTACTCCGGAAAAATACAGCAATCTTTATTACAGGGACTTTCACCTAAAGGTTATATGCAATATATATGAACTCTATCAGAAGAAGCTCCTTAGTAATAATGCCTTGGATTTTGATGATTTGATACTTAAGGCCATAGAATTATTTGAAAAGAATCCCGAAGTTCTCGACTTCTATCAGAGGAAGTTTGAATACATAATGGTTGATGAATATCAAGATACAAATAAAGCTCAGTATAAGCTTATAAGTTTACTGGCAAAGGCCCATAGAAACCTATGTGTTGTTGGGGACGATGATCAGTCGATTTATAAATTTAGAGGGGCTGATATAAGAAACATACTTGATTTTGAGAAGGAATTTGTAGATACACAGACTATGAAGCTAGAACAGAATTATCGTTCTACAAAGATTATATTAGAGGCAGCTAATAATGTAATAAAGGGAAATATAGGCAGAAAAAATAAAAGACTTTGGACGGCAAATGATGAGGGCGAGAAAATAAATTATTTTAAAGCACAAACAGAGGGTGAAGAAGCAAATTTTGTGGTTAGAGAAATTGAAAAAAAGGCAAAATATGATAAAAGAAAGTTTTTAGACTTTGCTGTTCTCTACAGAACAAATGCACAGTCCCGTGTCATAGAGGACTCTTTAATGAAAAATAATATACCCTATAGGATATTTGGGGGACTTAAGTTCTACGATAGAAAAGAGATAAAGGACATAGTTGCCTATCTAAGGGTTATTCAAAACCCCCTTGATGATGTAAGTCTTTTAAGGGTAATTAATACTCCTAAGAGGGGTATTGGAAATAAATCAATTGAAAAACTCCAAAGTATGGCCAGTAGTAGAGGGGAAAAGCTATTTAATACTATGCTAGACATAAATGAAATAACAGGTATGTCAAAGAGGGTATCTTCCGGCATTAGCTCCTTTTTAAGTATTATTACAAAATATGTTGCTAATAAGGATGGGTTTAGAGTAACTGAGATAATAGAGAATGTATTAAATGAAACGGGATATTTAGAGGAGCTTAAAAAGGAAAATACTATTGAGGCCAGAACCAGAATTGAAAATCTTGGGGAATTTATGTCCGTAGCCATGGAATTTGAGAACAATTCTGAAACAAAAGCCCTAGAGGAGTTTTTGGGCAATATATCCTTAAGCTCTGATTTAGATAGGTTTGAAGATGAAGATGATACCGTAACCCTGATGACCTTCCATAGTGCAAAGGGTTTAGAGTTTCCAGTGGTGTTTATGGTAGGAATGGAGGAGGGTATCTTCCCAGGTGCTAAATCCATAGCAGATGATCAGGAGCTAGAAGAGGAGAGAAGATTATGCTACGTAGGCATAACAAGGGCCAAGGATGAGTTGTACTTAACCCATGCTTCAATGAGAACCCTCTATGGTAGAACCAATGTTAATCCTGTATCTAGATTTATGGATGAAATACCCGAGGAACTTATGGATATAGATGGGATTTTAGAACAAGGAAAAAGTATGGGTTCAGAGGTAAGCAGGCTGAATTCCTTTGCAAATAGCCATATGATAAGCATGAGGAAGCCTAAAGAGGATAAGCATAAAAAGAGGCCCCCTTGTAATGTTGATTCATCGGAGGTTAAGCCTGGAACAAAGATATATCATAAGAAATTTGGACAGGGGACTGTTATTAGTATAGATGGAAGTGGAGATAATACACAGTTAACCATAGCTTTTGACCAAAAGGGAATAAAGAAGTTGATGCTGGGCTTTGCACCGATTGAAATTGTTTAGATATGCAAGATTATTGTTTGGGGGTTTTTATGTATACTCCTGGAAAAAGGTTGTTAACCTAAAGGCATAACTATGATTTAGCCCTAGACCAAAAACCGTCAGGCAATTTTAGGGAGGGAGAAAATCCTATGTACAAAAACCAAATTAAGGCTAAAATAGAGAATCTGAGAAAAGAAATTAACTATCATGACCATAGCTACCACGTCTTAGATAGCCCTGAAATAAGTGATTATAAGTACGATACGTTAGTAAAGGAGCTTATGGATTTGGAGGAAAAGCACCCTGAACTTATAACTCCTGATTCGCCTACTCAAAGAGTAGGGGGCAAGCCTGAAACAAAATTTCCTCAGGTTGCCCATACAGTGCCTCTTTTAAGTCTAGATAATTCCTATAATGAAAATGACCTTCTCGATTTTGATAAAAGAATTAAAAAAGAAGTCGGGGAGACAGTAGAATATGTAGTTGAATACAAGATAGATGGCCTTTCCGTTGCCCTAAAATATGAGAATGGCAGCTTTGTAAGGGGGACAACTAGAGGTGATGGAACTGTGGGAGAGGATATAACAAGTAATCTTAGAACCATAAAATCTATTCCCCTTAGATTACAGGAAGAGACTAGTATTGAAGTGAGGGGAGAAGCCTATATTCCAAAGAAGAAGTTTGCTGAGCTTAATCGGCGGCAAGAGGAGAATGAAGATACAGTTTTTGCAAATCCAAGAAATGCTGCTGCCGGTTCCCTAAGACAGCTTGACCCTAAAATAGCTGCTTCAAGGCCCCTAGATATATCTATATTTAGTATATTGGCTATTTCAGGGGCAGCAATAGATAGACATTCATATGCACTGGAATATCTTAAGAAACTTGGATTTAAGACCTCCAACTATGAGGTTTGTAAGGATATTGGTGAAGTAATAGAGCTTTGTAATAAGTGGCAGGAGAAGAGATACGATTTGCCCTTTGAGATAGATGGGTTAGTTATAAAGGTAAATGATTTATCCAAAAGGGAGATTTTAGGTACGAGGGCCAAGAGTCCACGATGGGCCATAGCCTTTAAATTTCCCGCGGAGGAGAAGGAAACCTTAGTTAAGGGTGTAATTGTCCAAATTGGTAGAACTGGGGCTGTAACACCTACTGCAATACTTGAACCTGTAACCGTTGCAGGGTCCGTTGTAAGTAGAGCGACCCTTCATAATCAGGATTTTATTGATATGAAGGATATAAGAATAGGTGATACGGTCGTAATACATAAGGCAGGAGATGTAATACCTGAGGTAGTCAGAGTAATAAAGGAAAAGAGAAATGGAGAGGAGCAGAAATACGTACTTCCCTCCGAATGTCCCGAATGTAAAGAAAAAACCGTAAGATTGGATGGGGAAGTTGCATTAAGGTGTATAAATATAGCTTGCCCTGCCCAGCTTAGAAGAGGAATTATCCACTTTGTTTCTAGGAATGCCATGAACATTGATGGATTAGGTGAGGCACTAGTTACTATGCTTTTAGACAAGGGTTTCATAAAGGACCCGGGAGATATATATTATCTAAAGGATAGAAGGGAAGAACTTGTTGATTTAGAGAGAATGGGAGAAAAATCCGTTGAAAATCTTTTAGATGCCATAGAGAGGTCTAAGAAAAATGATTTGGGAAGATTAGTAAATGCACTAGGTATAAAGCTGGTGGGTTCTAAAGCTGCAACCTTGGTTGCAGATACCTTTGGAAGCATGGATAAATTAATAGAAGCCAGTGAAGAGGAAATTACGGCCATAGATGAAATAGGACCCAAGATGGCTAAGAGTATGGTGGCCTTCTTTAATGATGAGAAAAATCTTAAGGTAATTGAAAAGATAAAAGAGTCAGGGGTCAACATGGAAAGTAAGAAAAAATCAAAAACTAATGTAAACCTAAAACTGGAAGGTATGACCTTTGTTCTGACGGGTACATTGCCCAACTACTCTAGGAATGAAGCAAAGGAGATAATAGAAAGCCTAGGGGGCAAGGTTACAGGAAGTGTAAGTAAAAAAACGACCTATGTACTTGCAGGAGAAAACCCTGGTTCGAAAATTGATAAAGCCAATGAGCTAGGAGTAAATGTAATTACAGAAGAGGAATTTCAAGATTTAACTAGATAATTTAGTGAGAATTTGTTAAATGGAACAATCTAAAGAAGAGAGATAGATAATATTAACGTACTCAATCAGCCACAGAGAATCCTTTAGGCTCATGCAATAAATCTGTTTTTAAGTAGATAATAGAAGGTAAAACAGATTTATAAAAATCGCTCAAAAGGAAACCTCAGTGTCTGCTTTCGTTTATTAAGTTTGTTAGTCACTCTTCTATAACAGGTTTCAAGTAGAAGGAAAATTTTAAAAAATCAGTATATGAACCTATGGGAATAAACTTTAATCCCATAGGTTTTTTTGTGGGTTTATTTCTTTAAAAAACTTATTAAAAAGGATTATATGTCCTTATGTAAATATCATAACTCCCAACTACAAAAACTAACATAAGAGGTTAAATTATAAAAATAATATAAGGAAATACTTTTCTATTTTGGAAAAAATGGAAGGAAAATTAAACTTATTATAGAATTATATACTTTATTGTATAATAAAGTTTCAGGCTTTTGACAACCCCGAATTTCTTTGTTGTTGCTGAAACCAAGAACCTAGTCAATAAAATTTTAGAACGAACTAATAAGTTCGTGGGAAATTTTATGGTATTTGCTAAAAGCAAATAGACTTCCTTTTTTTTATTATACGCTGCGGCCTCTCGGTTTCAGCACGCCTCGAACTTTGGATTTCGGGGAAGCCTGTCATCTTGTAATCTTTGTCTACAATCTGATACTTTATTGTATAATAAAGTTTTTTAGTTATATGAATTTTTAAGGACAGGATTTAGTAAATATATAATTAGAAAATATACTTGTTCATTTTTTTAGAATTAATTTTCTGACTATTCAATATGATTAAATTTAATTAATAATATAAATTTAACCAGTATGCTGAATATATTTTAAAATGTTAGAAAATGTTATCCTAAGTGATAATCTATAGCTGACCACTTTAAATAAATATTTAGGAGGGGATTAATTTGTTTAAGAGGAGTCTTCCATTGTTATTAGTTCTAGCTTTAGTAATTTCAGCATTTGTTGGTTGTTCCAAGACCCCATATGAACTAGCATCAGGACAAGGGAAAACTGAAAAGTTAGCACTTAGGCAAGATGAAAAGACTGAACAAGTATTAGTATGGAATCTAGGTGCCGATGTTAAGACCATTGACCCCCAATTAAACAGTGCTGCTAATGGTGGATATATAATCAATAATACCTTTGAAGGTTTGATGAGAGAATCAGAGGGAGGGAATGTAGAGCCTGCAATGGCAGAAAGCTATAAAATATCAGAGGATGGCCTTACCTATACCTTCAAATTAAGGGATGCTAAGTGGTCCGATGGAAAGCCCGTTACTGCCCATGACTTTGTATATTCTTGGAAAAGGGCGTTAAATCCAAAATTAGATCCAGAGCCATCTGAATACGCATTTCAATTATTCTATGTAAAGGGTGGTCAAGAGTACTTTAAAGGTACAGGGAGTATCGATGATGTGGCTGTAGTGGCTAAGGACGATAAGACCTTAGAGGTTACATTGGTTGCTCCAACCCCATATTTTTTATATTTAACTTCATTTTATACTTTTATGCCAGTCAGAAAGGATATAGTAGAGCAAGACCCATTAGGGTGGGCAATAAGACCGGATTTAGTTGTATGTAACGGACCCTTTAAGGTGGCGGAGTATAGAAGCGGTGACAAGTTTGTTTTAGTAAAAAATGAAAATTATTGGAATGAAGGTAATGTAAAGTTAGATAGGATTGAAGTTACCTTGATAGTTAATGAATCCACTGTATTAGCTGCATATCAATCTGATAAGTTAGATGTGATTGATAGGATGCCAATTCGGGAAATTCCCAAATTACAGGCGGAGGATGCTACATTCCAGATATTACCCCAACTTGGAGTTTACTACTACATTTTCCAAGTTAATAAAAAGCCTGTAAATGATGTTAGAGTAAGAAGGGCTCTGACACTTGCAATAGATAGAAATGCCATAGTTACAACCATTACTAAAGCTAGTCAAGTACCTGCAACAGGGTATGTTCCATATGGATTAAAGGATGCCGATGGAAATGAATTTAGAAAGGTTGCTGGAGACTATGGTATAGACCCCCATGCTGCAAAGGTAGAAGATGCAAAAAAATTGCTAGCCGAAGCTGGATATCCTGATGGTAAAGGCTTCCCTGAAATTGAAATAATCTACAATACCATGGAGTCCCATAGGGCTATAGCAGAAGCTATCCAAGAAATGTGGAAACAAAATCTCGGTATAGGTTCTAAATTAATTAATCAAGAATGGGCTATATTTCAAGATACAAGAGGTCAAGGCAACTTTACAGTGGCTAGAGGTGGTTGGGCGGCAGATTACTATGACCCAATGACATTCCTTGACCTATGGACCTCATATTCGGGAAACAATGATGCTCAGTGGGATAATAAAGAGTTTGATAGACTTATAGAAAAATCAAAGTTAAAGGAAGGTAAAGGGAGATATGATTTGCTTTATGAAGCTGAAAAGTTAGTCATGGAGGACTCAATAGTAATGCCGATATATTATTATACTGCCCCTATTATGGTAAAAGAAAAGGTTAAGAATTGGGAAAAGAGCGGGCTTGGACATTGGTTCTTTGGTAAAACCTATATAGAAGATTAAAATTAATAGAGAAAAAGGTGGCACAATATGTGTTACCTTTTTTGTAATTTTTTAAAAATTTAATAAAAAGAATAAATACTTTTACATTGTCATACCCCAGGATATCACATTTTATGTTTTTCCTATTTTAAGATCAGGGTTAAAGCCCTCGACCTTAGCCAGATGAAATAGGCTTATCCTTCCTTGAATCTATCACTGTATTTTCTTTATCTGTAGGTCTAAAATAAATACATTCAGGATTATACACACTTGAGGGTGTTGAAACATGGGTTAAGGTACATTTACCATCATTTTCAAAAATACAATCATTAATAATACAATTTATACTAATCATAGTATCACCTCTATTGTTAGTATCTCATGATTTAGAAAAATCATTTATCCCAAATTATTCATAGAATGTTTGAAAATACTTAAAAAAATTTTAATATTTAAAAGTTTGATAGATTTTTAATTCTTATACAGAATAATCCTTAATGGGAGTATAATATGATGAAATTCTACAAAACTAATTGTGAGGTGGTGTTATGATTTTTCCGGATTATATGGAGACAAAAAAAGTCTATCATATAATAAGTATTATAGATTTGAATAAAACCCTTGAGTTTGGAATAAAGTACGATGACAAAAACACATATAGGTCGAATTATTATAAATTTCATGACTATATAGACCAGTATAAAGGTGAAAAAATACCTGAATGGGTTATAAGAAAAAAAGCTATATTTGCAAGTTTGAATTTTGCTAAGGACCATATGTTTCATTCCCATACGGCCCTATTAGGTATAAAGATAGATACGGAAAAGTGCTGGATTGCCAATGAAAATTTGGCTAATGAAGTTTACGAGCCCTTTATATTGCACAACCTTAATGAGTATAAAAAAGCGAAGGAATATTTATCAAGGAAAGGCAGTGAAATGCTAAGAAAATATTGGTCAACCTCATGTTCCTTCAATGACAATCTTAAAATAAGATTGGACAAGATGGAAAAATTTGATGCGGAGGTATTGATATTCCATGATATTAAACCTTCGGATATAGAGGTTTTGTATATAATATCCGATCATAGAATGATGACAAAGGATGAGTGGAAGGAGCATTTTTTTAGTAATAATAAAAGCGACTAAAAAATAGTCGCTTTTTAAGATGTTCCAAGCTGCAAGCCTTTGAAGTCATTTTTGTAAAAGTAATATGGAGCTTTTAATTTGTGACATTAATTAAGTCTTGGGGCTTGTAGCTTCTAACTTAGCATCATCCTCTATAGCCAAATTTAACATAGCGTCTGAGGCAAGTAAGGCATATTCACTGCTAAACTCCTTAGAATATTTACGTATCTGGCTATTATTTTTATTGATTTCAAATCCCTTTTCAATAACATAGGCTTTTTTATCTTCTATCATACTTTCTATGATGGAGCCTGGAGTATCTGAGCTTCTAAGCATATTCATGTTATTCCTAAGACTAGGTGGCGGAGATTGAAGTCCAGTTCCGTTTATGGAGGAGTCAAAGAAATCCGTTAATTGATTGTTAATACTTTCTTTAATTTTAGAGGAAGTAGTTGTTCTTAGAAGCTTATTAAGGGCTCTTAGCACATAGGATATACTTTTAGAAGAATATCTAATATTATCCCTTCCATCAATATTAAAAAGCCCAATGTTATCATCCCAAATTGAGTCTAGGTTATTATATACTTTTTCAGAGGCATTTAAGAATATATCAAAATTAGTATATTGGAAACCATTGATTAATGCTTCCATAGATTTAAAGTGGGATGCAAGGGAAGCGGTCTTATTGGTAGAACTATGGGATATCATAAAACCCTTTTTCTTTTGCCTACCATAGAGCTCGTCACAAAGACTTAAGACAAATCCTAAATGTTTTCGTTCCCTATCTAAGATGCTTAATGATTCTGTAATGGAAGATATAAAGCTTGAAAGATTAGCCGTGTCAAGTTTGATAATTTCAGATTCATAATTTTCTAATATGCTGAGTAATTCAAGGGCATAGTTTTTAAAAGTATTAGCTCTAGTTGAATCGAAGTATCTTTCATATTTAGGGTTATTTAAAGTTTCCCAAAGCGTTGAATAGGACAATATCATATATGCTTGGTCTTCCCAATCTACTCCTTTAGTCTTTTCTCCAAGGTTGAATTCATTTGAATTACTAGGGTCGTGTTCCTTTTCTATAAAGAGGCCATCATGATTTTTAAGGTGGTTGTGGCAGAAGGTAGCTTGATTTACAGCTAAATCCAGTAGGAGCATACCAATAAATTTTTCGGGCTTTGAAGAAGCCAGATTTTTTTTGATTACACTCCTATCATATAAAAGTCTAGACATATTTACCTCATTTAGAATTAACAGGCCCTGGGTTTTAGGTTTAAGTTTTTTTTCAAAATCTTTATTGTCAAGCTCTAGTGGTAAATTCAATTCTGTTTCAAGATTACCTTCATGGGGCGATGTTATACTTGTTTTAGAATAGATTGCTGTAATAGGTTCTAAATCCTTTACGAAGTCAAAATCAGTATCAAGGAAAAATTTATTGTCCCCATTGCTTAATGAGTCTAATTCTCCTATACAAAAAAGGTCTTGTAAATCATCATTTTTTTCTACATCTAGAGAAAACTCATTGTTTATTTTTTTAGAAAAAATATCAAGTTTTTTTTCAGGAATATTGTATTTTACACCAAACCCAGAAAGCATAGATAGGGTTAAAATATTTGAAAAGGAGTAAACTAAAGCTTGTCTATGTATGTTTTCTTTTGAGAAGTTTAGGCTTTCAAGTAAATTTTTTGCATCCATAATTTCACCACCTTTATTATCAAAGATTAAACTCATGCTATTAATATATATATATTTATAAAACTCCTTGATATTCTGAGAATTATATAATTTCCTAAAAGAAATAGTTTAACTTAAAAAACATTGTAAAAAGTTCAAGTAGGACTTTTAGTTTATACTTATCAATTAAGTTTTAGAGTTATACATTTATATTTATGGAAATTTCTTAAATAATAGATTCAATTGAGGAGAAAAGTGATATATAATGGAATGGGGAAAGTTGGGAGAATATTTTAAAATGGAAGTAGATTAAGATTCAGACTAGGGATTTTATAAGACTTAAAAGAGTAAATCTAAGATAATGGGATTTTTATATTAAGAATCATATTTTACTAGGGAACTGAGACTCAGAGGGCTCAATTTAAGGAATGACTAACTAAGTTGTCTTTGTTCTGAAGAAAGGATGAAAAAGGGTGAAGGTAGGGAAGCTTAATTCACAATTACTAGAGAGGATAGTATTTAACAATATAAAATTGCGTAGAGAAGAGGTAATGGTTAGACCAAGTGTAGGAGAAGATTGTGCTGTTGTGGATTTTGGAGAATACGCTTTGGTAATGTCTACTGATCCCATAACCGGTGCTGCGAGTCAAGTTGGAAGATTGGCAGTGCATATAAATTGTAACGATATAGCTTCAAATGGAATTGAACCTCTAGGATTGATGCTTACTATTTTGGCTCCTAAGGGGACAAGGGAAATTGAAATAGATGAAATTATGAAGCAAGCAGGGACCGAGGCATCTAAACTCAATGTAGAGATAATTGGTGGACATACGGAGATAACTGAAGCTGTAAATAAAATTGTGATTTCTGCTACGGCTATTGGCAGGCAATTAAAGTCAAAGGTAATAAAATCCTCGGGGGCTAGTATTGGAGATAAAATAATTATGACGAAAACTGCCGGTCTTGAAGGTACTGGAATAATAGCCCATGATTTAGAAGATAAGTTAAATTCGACATTTTCCCGGGAAATAATTGAAAATGCGAAAAAAATGGTTGAAGATATAAGTGTAGTAAAGGAAGGAATCATAGGAGGAAATATAGGGGCTACAAGCATGCATGATATAACTGAAGGTGGAATTTTAGGTGCTATGTGGGAAGTATGTCAAGCTTCAAAGGTAGGTTGTAATATCTATAAAGAAAAAATTTCAATAGCGAGGGAAACCATAGAAATCTGTGAATTTCTAAATATTGACCCATTAAGACTAATTTCCAGTGGAAGCATGTTAATTACAATAAATCCACAAAAAGAAGAAATGCTGATGAAGGAACTGATTAAAAATGGTGTTAAAGGAAGTGTAATTGGTGAAGTTACAAAAAAGGGAAGGTTTCTAATAGATAATAGTAAAAAAATTGAAATAAAAGAACCAGAAAGTGATGAACTATATAAGGTTATAACTTAGGGATTTGCCGCAACCTATTTTTAGTAAAGTAGTTTTCTGTAAAAAATTTTAAATAATAGTCTGAGGAGAGAAATCCTCAGATTTTTATATTTAAGGAAAACTATAAAATCTCTACAAATAGTGATATGTAAACCCCTTATGTTTTGAGTCTTAAAAAACTCTAAAATTTACAAATTTTCATATGTAACTTGGAGTTAAAGGGGTTTCTGGGCCTTTACTATGCAATATTTTCCAAATGTTAAATTCTAATTACATTTCTTTACATTGAGTTGACATAAAGTTAAATCCAATGATATAAATGAACTAGAAATATGTAGAAAAATGAAAAGAGCAGCATTAAGGGGGACAATAAAATGAAGAAAAGTCTATCGCTATTACTTGTGGTCGTGATACTTATGGGCATGACTATAAATACCTTTGGGGCTAAAAAGTTTGAAAAGCAAACCTTACATATTGTTGATGGAACTACAAACCGAGAATATAGTGTGAGCGTAGTAAATTTAATTATGGGAGGAAAGGATGTTATATCAGATGTCCCTGGAATGTTGTTTAACAGCAGAACTATAGTACCCGTAAGATTCATAAGTGAAAATCTTGGGGCAGAGGTTTTGTGGAATCAGGAAAGAAGGGAAGCTACAATAAAAACTGACGAAAAAGAAATTGTACTCAAAATAAACAGTCCCAAGGTCTACGTAAATGGTGAAGAACACACCTTGCCTGATAGTGTTCCTGCAATGCTTATAGGATACGATGGTAATTTCAGAACCATGGTTCCATTAAGATTTGTTTCAGAACAACTGGGTATGGAAGTGGGTTGGATAGGTTATACCATGACGGCCACCATAGACAAGCCCTTGCAGAAGATTAAGGATATTTCATATGATGGCTCCGAGAAATTCCCTGAAGTTGTCATAAAGACTACTGGAGAAGTTAAAACTTCATCCTTCTTCTTAATGGGTAGTGAAGTTGGTGGAGAAGATAAGCTTGTAGTTGATATTCCAAATACTATCTTAGATATTGAGGATAAATCTTTATTTAATGGCAAAGGATTAATCAATATAGATGTATATGAAAGGGAAGTAAAATCAATAAGGGCTTCGCAATTTGAAGTTAGTCCATATAAAACTAGAGTAGTTGTGGATGTCGACAGGAAAAAGGGTTATGAAACTGTTTACGATGAGGAAAAGCAGGAACTTAGGATAAAGCTTATAAATTCCGTTAAAAACGTAAAGGTAGATAATATTCATAACGTAGATACGGTAGTGATTAAAACTGCCGAGGAACCATCGTATAATATCATGTTTTTAAAGGACAAGGTAGTCGTAGATGTTTTAGATAGTTTACTTAAGTATAATGGAGAGGCTTTAGATGTCAATGAAGGTGTTATTAAGGGCGTTAGATTTTCACAATTCAATCCCGATCACAATTATGAGCCCGATGATGAAATAACCAGGATTGTTGTAGATTTAGAAGAGGGTACCAGCTTAGACAATGTATATATAGAACATATGGAAAATGAAATATATGTATTTGTTGCAGGAAAGCCATTGGATGGATTTGACTACTATAAAGAAGACATTAATTTAGCAAAGCTTGAAATACAAACCGATGGACAAGGGAAATATGTAAAGAGTTATAATAAATCGAATAGGGAGCTTACACTTAAGGTATTAAAGGATAGCATAGCCCTACAGGATTTAGAGCTTGATGTGGATGACAGCATAGTAAAATATATAAAGATTGATGATGAAAAAAGTGAAGACCATTACTATATAAACATAAAGCTTGCCGATGGAACAACTTTTGAGGAAAATTCCGATAGTAACGGTACAGATAAGATAGCCTTTAGCTTTATAAATGACAAAGTAAAGGAATCAATATATAAGGATAAACTTATTGTTATAGATCCTGGCCATGGAAGGCATGATCCAGGAGCGATTAGTCCTATACTTAAGTTAAAGGAGAAAGATATTGTTTTAGATATATCCTTAAAGCTTAAAAAGCTCCTTGAAAACGAAGGCTTTAAAGTTTATATGACCCGAGAAGATGATACCTATGTTGAGCTGTATGATAGGTCTACTATTGCAAACGAGCTTGGGGCCGATGCCTTTGTAAGTGTACATGCAAATGCCTTTCCTAGGAGCAATAGCGTAGAGGGGGTTCAAGTTCTCTACTATCCCAATGATGGAAGGGATAATAAGACCTTTGCAGCAATGACTAGGGATTCACTTGTTGAGGAGTTAAATACCCCCGATAAAGGAATAATAGAAAGACCTAGGCTAGTAGTTATAAGGGAAACCAAGATGCCAGCGGTGCTATTAGAGGTAGGATTTTTAACAAATCCGAGGGAAGAGAAGCTCTTAAGTCAACCTGACTATAGACAAAGATGTGCCGAGGGTTCTTATAAAGGAATAATGGAATACTTCAACAAGGTATTAATGAAGTAGACTGGATAGACTGGTTATGCCAGTCTGAGGCTGTTAACAAACTCCCAATTTCTGCGTTACTGCTAAAATCTCCGGTGCTCACTTGCAGTAGAGCAAGCTCCGCTCCTCGATTTTAGCGTGCCTTGAACTTGGAAGTTTGTTAAAGCCTATCATCTTGTTAACTTTG
>JAKSBP010000005.1 GCA_022361035.1 Clostridia bacterium | reverse complement strand
GCCTTGGCTGATTTAATAGGTAACGATGTAAATTTAGCTATTATGGAAGTACTCTATGAGGAGTTTGGAGACCCGAAGTATAGACCCCATCCTTTACTAAGGAAGATGGTTAGAGGTGGGCTTTTAGGTAGAAAAACTAAAGTGGGTTTTTACGATTATAGAAAGTAACAGACCTGTTGATTTATAAGGAGGAAAGTTCATGAGGGAAGTTGTTATAACAAGTGCTGTCAGAACAGCAATTGGAAATTATGGAGGAAGTATTTCCAAGGTAACCCCCCAAGACCTTGGTGCCATAGTAATTAAAGAAGCCATGAAAAGATCAGAAATAGATGGAAGACAAATAGACGATGTATATTTGGGATGTATACTCCAGGCAGGTCAAGGGCAAGGAATTGCTAGGCAGGCTTCAATAAAGGCAGGAATACCAGTAGAGGTACCGGCAACTACAATAAATATTCTCTGTGGCTCTGGATTAAGGTCAGTATCAATGGCTGCTCAAACTATTATGACTGGGGAAAACGATATAGTTATTGCTGGAGGAACAGAATCAATGAGTCTTGCTCCATATTTAGTTGAAAAGGCAAGATGGGGATGTAGAATGGGTCACTCAAAGCTTATTGATTCAATGATTGAGGATGCCTTAATGGATGCATTTCATGATTATCATATGGGCGTTACGGCTGAAAACGTTGCTGAGAAATGGAATATAAGCCGTAGGCAGCAGGACGAATTTGCAGTTAGAAGCCAAAATAGGGCTGAAAGTGCACAGAAAGAGGGACGATTTAAAGATGAGATAGTTCCAGTTGAGGTTAAAACTAGAAAGGCTTCAACATTATTTGAAAAGGATGAATTTATCAGAGAAGGTGTGACTATTGAATCCCTAGGAAAGTTAAAACCCGCCTTTAAAAAGGACGGTACTGTTACAGCAGCAAATGCCTCGGGTATAAATGATGGGGCTGCTGCCCTAGTTGTAATGGCTAAAGAAAAAGCTGAAGAGCTTGGTATAAAGCCTTTAGCAAAAATGGTTTCATTCGCTACGGCAGGTGTAGACCCATCAATAATGGGAGTAGGTCCAGTACCTGCTACTAGAAAGGCATTAAAAAGAGCAGGACTTAAGATTGAGGATATTGACCTTGTAGAAGCAAACGAAGCCTTTGCAGCCCAATCCATTGCTGTGGCAAAAGACCTTAATTTCGATATGAATAAGGTCAATGTAAATGGAGGAGCCATAGCTCTAGGCCATCCCGTTGGAGCGAGTGGAGCTAGAATACTTGTAACCTTACTTCATGAAATGCTAAAGAGAGACTCAAAGCGTGGATTGGCTACATTATGTATAGGCGGTGGAATGGGTACAACGCTAATAGTAGAAAGATAAAAACAAAGGCGAGCTGTCTCATAAAACCATCTTATAAATTCAGACCCAGGGTGTTTCAGAATGAATGAAGCTTAGGGTTTTGAAATTACAGGGATTTGTCTAGTACTGACCTAGGTGCCAAGTCCTGTAATTTCAAACAACCAAGAAATTCGTCATTCTGAGACACCCTCTTCTTATAATGAACCATATAATATGGACGAGTTTTTATATATAAACCCATAGATTCTCCCCTTTTTACAAAATATATACCTACATATCTTCCTTCTCTTATAACCATCACACTATAGAAGAGTGATTGAAAATGTTAACTTACTTTAGCGGCCACTGAGAATCCTTTAGGCTCATGATATCGATTTATTGTCATAAATTGTAAATATTTAGTGTTGAATTTAATAAATTTTTGGACAATTTTATATATTTCTAGTAAAATAATAATTAAGCACATTGCATAATTATTATTTTAAATTACCACTTTTAAAAAACTTACTCCTTTATATAGTTTTAAAATCATAGGAGTCATATCACATATATAGAGTTTATATAGTAAAAATTAGTTTATATACATTAAAAAGTGCTAGTATTTCTATGATTTTTAATGGGTATAAACTAAAATCCTTATTTAAACTTCTATATTATACAATTATACCAAGTACTTTGGAATATCTTAAAGCCACCTTTATTATAAAATAAAAAAATTAGTAATTGATGCCTAATCAAACACATAGCTCCCTAATATTTTTTGAAAAAAATTCAAAATATTCTAATATTAGTATATTCTTTGAATTAGTCCATTAATGTTAAATTGTTAACATCCATTGTTAATAGCCCTCTTAATGAGGTTATGCCTACTTGGCGTATAGCTTGCTATTATATAGCTAAAATGCAAGGTTGAAAGGAGGCCTTATACTGTTATTACTATTTCAAAAAATAATTGAAAGGGAATGATGATCTATGTCGCAGACAAAACCTAATCGTTGGATTATCCTAGCAGCAAGTATAATTATAAATCTTTGTATAGGTTCAGCCTATGCCTGGAGCGTATTTCAAACCCCACTAATTAATATTTTTGGATGGAGCACAGCTCAAACTTCTTTAGCATTTACTTTGAATTTAGCTCTACTTCCTATAGCCATGATTTTCGCTGGAAGAATACAGGATCAGAAAGGCCCTAAGGTAGTAGCTTTAGTGGGTGGTTTAATATTTGGTCTGGGAATTATCTTGACAGGATTTACAAGCTCTCTAACGATTCTCTACTTGACCTATGGTGTTTTAGGAGGGATTGGTATAGGAACTGTTTATGCTTGTACTGTTGCCAATACCGTAAAATGGTTTCCCGACAAAAGAGGACTTGCAGGTGGATTAACTGCTGCAGGGTTTGGGTCTGGAGCAGTAGTATTTGCACCCCTAGCCGTATCATTTATAAATAATTATGGTGTATTAACTTCTTTTAAAATTTTAGGTTCTATTTTTATGGTAGGTATCTGTATATGCTCATTATTGTTGAAGTCTCCTGCTCAGGATTGGAAGCTAGAGGGATGGGAGCCTAAGACAAATACTTCTTCTGCAGTAAATAAGGATAAAACTGCAAAGGAAATGATTAGGAGCTCAAACTTTTATATTCTATGGGGTATGTATACAATTGGTTGTATTTCAGGTCTTATGATAATTGCCCATGCCTCTCCAATTGGACAAGAAGTAATAGGTTTAACTCCAGAGGTAGCTGCTGCTGCAGTAAGTTTCTTAGGACTATCTAATACAATTGGTAGAATTTTCTGGGGTGCAATATCAGATAAAATTGGTAGATATAATACTTTAATTGCAATGTATATAGTTAGTGCTTCATTATTAATAGTACTTTCTAATGCTGGAAACTTTTTAATGTTCCTTGTAGGTATATGTGGAATAGCTTTAAGCTTTGGTGGATTTTTAGGAATTTTCCCATCAATAACTGCAGATAATTTTGGTGCTAAGAACTTAGGAATAAACTATGGAGTCCTCTTTACTGCCTTTGGTGTAGCTGCAGTCTTAGGACCAAGAATAGCAGCCTTAGTTAAACAATCAAGCGGTGGAGATTATACTAGAGCATTTATAATAGCTAGTGTTATGAATATCGCAGGTATTATCCTAACTGTAGTAATGAAGATAAAGTCAAAGAAGGTTGAAAAAGCACAGCTTAAGGAGATAGCTTAAAGATTTAATAGGACATAATGCTTATTATTTTAATTTAAGATTGAGGATATCGACCTTATAAAGAGAAAGGAAGACGATGAAGTCTATCCTTGGAATCAAAAACAAAAGCATCTTATAAAAGTCTAAAACAACTTCAAATTTTTTTAAAGTTTGTTTATTTACAACCTGGAGCATCCATGAAACTAGATACTTGAGGTTGTTGACAAACCCGAATTTCTTCGTTGTTGCCTAGGCCGAGAACCTTTATGTAGTCAATAAAGTTTTAGAGCGAACTGATAAGTTTGTGGAAAATTTTATGCTATTTGCTAGAAGCAAATGGACTTCATTTTTTATATGCTACAGCCTCTCGGTTTCGACACGCCTCGAATTTCGGATTTCGGAGTAGCCTGTCACCTTGTTGACTTTGTCAACAATCTGAAGCATCTAGAAAAACTAGGTGCCTTTATTTTGTCCAAAACCCTAAAGATTTTTTCCAAATCAGTATAAAAGATAATTAGAGGTAAAAAACTAATTGAAATAATCTATAAGCATTTAAGGAGAGAGAGCAGAATGAATGAAATGATGAAAGAAATACTAACTATCCTGTTTAGAATAGTCACTATATTACCCTTATTATTACTCGTAACACTATTTATGGGAAAACGGACAGTAGGTGAGCTGCCAGTATTCGATTATTTAATCATTCTCACTTTAGGAGCAGTTGCTGGGGCCGATATTGTAGACCTTAGCGTTAAACAGCTGCACACTGTTATAGCAATAATTGCAGTTGGCTTACTTCAACGCATAATATCACACTTAAAAATTTCTAACCGGAAAATTGGAAGGTTAATAACATTTGAGCCAAGGGTTGTTATACAAGATGGTAAATTTATTAACCAAAACCTTAAAAAAGACCGATATTCTATTGATAATATACTTAATATGCTTAGAGAAAAGGGTGTATTTAATATTAGTGATGTTGAAACAGCAATTATCGAAGCAAATGGGGCTTTGAGCATTTTAAGAAAAGCACAAAGGAGTCCAGTAACCTTAGAAGATATAGGAATTACAAATACATCCTCTTCTATTGCTTTCCCTATTATCATGGAGGGAAGGGTTTACCCAAGCGTATTAAAGCAGTTTAATTTAAATGAAACATGGTTAAATCAGCAATTATCAAAGCAAGGTGTTAAAGATATAAAAAATGTTTTCTTTGCCTCTTTAAATTCAAATCTTGATTTACATATTTCTTTAAAGAATGATAGGGATATAGTAGTTCCACCTATAAGAAATTAGTCTTTAATTTTCTACACAAAAATAGAGCATCAAGTTGCTACCTTAAAAACCCCATGCTTTATTTTTTATAATTTAAATTTTTTAATTAAACTGGTAGCTTCAAAATACATAGCAGCCTATACCCTTAGACTTTCTCCAAAGCAAGTAAAAAAGATGGAAACTACATATCCGACCTAAGACCTTATTGTTCATAACTATAGGCTAAAGCTTTATTGATTTGACCAATTAGTTCATCTGCATTCCACGGCTTTTGTATAATACAATAAATATTCGCCAGTTCCTTTGCCCTCTCCAATGCATGGTTATCAGCATATCCCGTTAAAAGAATTTTTACTATATCCGGCCATTTTTCATGAACTTCTTTTAGGAACTGATCACCCTTCACATTTGGCATGAGCCAATCTGAAATAATAAGAATAAGCTTACAACCACTTTCAACTAGTTCATCTATCACTTCCCACGCTTCTTCAACACTTTCAGCAGCTTCATAGATGAACTGGTTACCAAAGGCTCTAACGAATTGTGCATACAAGCTATCCAAGATTATTTTTTCATCGTCTACACATAGTATAGCCTTCAACACTTATCCTCACCCCTCTCAATTTTATTAGTCTGTATAATATAAATAAACATTACATAATGTACATCTTTATAATTCTTTTAACATCTCAATAAAATGTTCTACTATCTCGGGATCAAACTGCTCACCTGCAAATCTCCTTAATTCATCAATGGCCTCATCCTGGGTCATTTCATTTCGATATGGGCGAATATCAGTCATGACAACATAGGCATCGACAACAGCAAAGATTCTGCATTCTAAGGGAATTTCCTTCCCCTTAATCTTGAAAGGATAACCATTTCCATTCCACCACTCATGGTGCTTAGCAATTAAATCTGCAATATCTTTCATGTCTGTTATAGATTTAGCAATACGATAACCTATTTCACAGTGTTTTTGAACCTGGGCAAGTTCTTCCTCAGTTAATTTATCGGGTTTAAAGATAATATTCTTCTCTATGCCCACCTTCCCAATATCATGAAATTCCGTCAACCTATGTAATCTTTCTATAGTTTTCTCTGTCAGTCCAATTTTCTGTGCTAGGTGTGACATTAATGATTTTAAGCGTTTATTATGTCCAGTATCAAAGAAATCCTTCTCCCTTAAATTTTTTATAAGACTTTTAATAATCGCCTCCCTAGCGTTAGTCCCCTTTGCTATCTTGTTATTATACATATCTGCATCGGCTTCCTTAAAAACGTCTTCCATGCTTGTACTATTTTCTTCTTTCTTTGCAAATCCCACGGACATACTTAAAATATATTCAGGATCTGAAGAATTATTCTTCTCAATACCTAAACGAATTCGATTACTAATAGAATTAAGTTGGACCTCATCTACATTATTTAATAGTATAGCAAATTCATCACCACCAATTCTTGCTATTAAATCACTTGGTCGTAGTGATTCTTTAAGGACTTTGGCAGCCCTCTGAATTAAAGAATCTCCAGCTTTATGGCCCAATGTATCGTTAATTAGCTTTAGACCGTCGATATCACACACTATAATACCTGCACTAGCATTACGCATATCCCCCATTCGCTTCATTTCCTGTTCAAAATAAGCACGATTATAGAGGCCCGTAAGGGTATCGTGTAAGCTTAAATACCTTAACTGATTTTCTGATTGTTTTCGCTTTGTAATATCGTTATATATGGCACATATTCCAAACTGCTCACTTCCTGCCATTATCAGATAACCAATAATAGATACATCAACTAAGCTGCTGTCCTTTCTTTTTCTTATGGATTCCAATTCAACAATTTTTTTAGATAGAATAGATTTTAGTAGATATTGTTCTTCATCCATATATTCCGCTGGAACAATTATTTCATGAATGGGTTTATTTATAACTTCATCAATAGAATATAGAAATAATTTCTGAAAGGCAGTATTTACATTTGTAATGCGAAATTCATTATCCAATATTGCAATTCCCTCGGGAGAGTTGGCAAACAGTTGCTCAAAAAAGGCTTTTTGTATATGGAGCTCCCTTGTTCTTTCATATACTATATTTTCTAAATTTGTATTCATCTCCTTTAACTTTTCATACATTTCCTGTAAATTCTTATTTTGCTCCTTTAGCTTTTGTTCCTGCATGTAGCTTTTTGCTGCCTCTTTTATTGTTAATGTAAAATCTGCTTTTTCCCAAGGTTTTCCTATATACCTATATAGGTTGGCATGATTAATTGCATTGATTATAGAATCGTCACTTCCTTGGCCCGTCAGCATAATCTTAACTACCGATGGAGAGCATTCATGTACCTTAATTAGAAATTCATCACCACTCATTTCTGGCATTACTTGGTCAGAAATAACTACGGCTATATTGTGTCCTTGATTTATATATTCTTCGATAATCTCAAGGCCTTCAATGGCACTTTCAGCAAACTCAAGTATATAATCCTGTTCCAGTTCCCTTGTAAGCTGTCTTTCTAAGCTATCTAATATAATCTTTTCATCATCTACACATAAAATTACTGGTTTTTTCATAAAAATCTCCCCTCAATCAAGCAAAGATATGTCTATCCATTCTTATGACTCTACACTCGCTTTGTCTGATTCATTTATTGGTAGATACACAGTAAATACTGTTTTTCCAGGCTGTGATTCTACTTCAATCCTGCCACTATGCTTCTCAACAATTCGTTTACATATATCTAGTCCTAAACCACTTCCCTCGCCCTTTTCCTTTGTAGTAAAAAAGGGATTAAAGATACGGGGCATGATTTCTTTAGGAATACCCGGTCCGTTATCTGTAAATCTAACGACTACATGACCATGCTCTTCTTCTAAATCTACTATAAGTCTACCCTTAGCAGACATAGCTTGGATTGCATTATGAATAATATTTGTCCATACTTGACTAAGTTGATCATGATAACCAAATATTTGGGGAACCTGATTAAAATTTCTAACTAATTCAATTCCTCGTTTAAGTTGATTATGATAAATAATTAGTACAGTTTCTAGTCCATCCTGAACAGAAATATATGATTTTTCTTCAATTTCATTGAAATGGGAGTAGGTTTTAAGGGCAAACACTATCTTACTCATTTTATTAAGAGCTAACCTTATATTTTCAACATTTTTTCTCTGTACTGCCCAATCCGAGGCTACTCGCAGCATAGCCACAAGGTTCTTTTCTTTATAAAGAGCCTTGAGTTCATCACTATTATTATAAATTCCCATACGTACTAAATAGTTTGCAATTAAGGCTGCCTCTTCCACCTCCCCTTCCTCAAGTGAAAATCTTAGATTTCTTTTATACTTTCTCTCTTCCCTAGTGGAGAGAAGTATATTATTAGATAGGCCCTGTTTTATTAAATCGCATAATTTATCAGCGATTTCTGGTTTAAGCTGCTTAAACAGCTCTAACAATTCAGTCAAGGAATCAAAGGTATGGGTAATATCTTCAATGGATGCCTTAGCTGCTCCAATAGGAGTATTCATTTCATGGGCCACACCGGCTACTAAACTACCTAATGCAGCCATTTTCTCTGATTGGATAAGCTGATCCTGGGTCTGTTTAAGATTATCCATAGCTACCGTTAACTCTTCATAGGCTTCTTCTAGTTCACCAGTTCTTTCATTAAGCAATTCCGTACGCTCCTTTACTTTATCTTCAAGATTTTTATATAAATTTATATTTTCAAGGGATATGGCCGTTTGGGAGGCTACTATTTGTAAAATTTCTATCCTATCCTTAGTGAATGTACCTGTAATTAAATTGTTCTCAAAATAGAGTATTCCCCCAAGCTTATTTTGTGTAAGCACAGGAATACATAATATGGACTTAGGTCTAAACTCTTTGATATAAGGGTCATTAGGAAAAAAATTATCATTAATCCCATCATTAATTACAACGCTTTCTTCCGTTCTAAATACATAGTTTACAATAGACTTTGAAATGTAATTTTCAAAGGCATCTAAGCCCATATCATCCATTACTATGCAATCTTCATTACTAATATTTGCTTCCGCTTTAACAAATAGTTTGTCTCCTCCTCTAACTAAGAAGAATCCTTTTTGTGCTCCCGTATTTTCCATAACAATTTTCATCATCTTCTTAACTAATTTTTCATATTCCCTTTCGCTGGATAACAGGTTTGAAATCTTGATTATGCTGTCGATATCAAACAACTTAGTAGCTGTTTGACTATAGGTATCGGAAGAAATTGAAACACTCTGCTCCCTATATACTTTCTTCAAATAGAAATGCTTTTCCTCAAGGTCAAGTACCTTTTCATGAGCTCCCCACTTTTTATATAGATAATAGGCTTCAAATATGTATGCCTTTGCTATGTTGCCCTTACCCCTTGATTTATAGAATCTTGATGCAAATTCATTTGCCAATGCAGCATCGTGAATAAACTTATTTTCAAGGGCTTGATTAATAGCTAAGTCATAGAAGTCTGCTGCTTTTTCATATTTGTTTTTGATTCTATATATTTCTGCCAATAATAAATAGTATTTGTAGCTATGGCTATGGGGAGAATGTTTTGACCATCCCTTTAACTTCCTTAAATTTTTATATATATTTTTTTTATCTTTATTCTCTAATTCTTCATAGATTGCAAGATATGCTAGGGTACTGTAGAAATAATATACAGGATAATTAATAGTAGATAATACACTGTCTATATACTCATGTGCACTTTTGGAAAACTCTACAGCAGAATTGTAGTTTTGAAAGAATAAGCTCAATATCATTTTATTACTCCAAATATAATACAAGCCATTCCTATCATTAGTATCTTCATATACCTTGAGCATTCTATTTTCATCATAGGTTTCATCGGATAAAACCGTTTTATCTCCCTCATATTTAGATAATTTCTTTATAAGCTGAATGAAGGTACAGATTGAATTGTACTGTTTATACTGCTTAAGTTCCTTCTTTATTTTCTGGGCCGAAGTAATTAACTCACTACTTACATTCTTGATTTTCTTACCGGCAAAAAAGGAATGAAATCCATGGCATAGTAGAGCCCAGGCAGCGTATTCAACATCTCCAGATTCTAGGGAGTGTATATATGCCTCCATTAACTGTCTCAATATATCATCTAGTTTATCCTTCCAATGGGTAACAAATATGTTAGCAGCTACAAGTGTTCTCCCCTTTAATTCGTTATTCTCTGACTTTTCCACAATGCTCAATCCAGTTTTAGCAAATTTATAGCCTGTATCGATGTCACCAATCAAACCACACAGAATAACCCCATAGGTACAATATGCAAAGGGAGACTGAACTGAATTTCCATACTTCATAGATATTTCTAATTGTTCTAATAACATTAATACAAAAAGCTGTGGAGCAGAAAGGTATGCAGAAGAAGCCGCCGTTGACAGAAGTCTCATTTCAGCTTCCCTTTCTTTATCTTGAATATCTGGTAAGTCAGCAAAACTTTCGATACTCTTTCCATAGAGTAAACGTTTAAACCTAAACATAATTAACTTATAAAGAGTATATACTTTAGAAGTTTTCGAAGGAAAACTAACTCCAAGGGGTCTTAATGCCTCTAGTGCCAACTCAACTGCTTCTCTAGTTTTATTTTTTGCTAAAAAAGATAAAATTTTTATTTCGTAGGGCTTAATTTTATCTAAATAATTAGAGGAATTCTCAAATATCATGGCAATATAGTTTTCCATTATATCGTATTCACCGCAGGAATAGGAGGCTTCGGCAGCATCGGTATATAGTCCTATAGCCAAATCTATATCATGAGTCCATATTTTATCTCCCCATAACTCTATGGCTAGCTTAAAATGCTGGAGGGCCGATACAAAGGCTGAAGATCTCTTAGCCTTCTTCCCTGCAATATAGTTTAATTCTGCCAGCTCTCTTATATCATCTTCATCATTAATCAGTTCTCGGCTAAGATTTAAATGTACTACAATCTCAAAGACCCTATTCTCTATATCAACCTCATTAACATTCTCTTTTAGTATACTTCCTACTTGTAAATGGAGCCCTTTTTTTTCTTCATCTTCAATCAGTGAATAGGCTGCCTGACGAATTCTATCATGGGAAAATTTAAATTTTGGATTAACCTGTGTACTTTGTAAATATTTATAACTATTATCTAAAGGTAAAATAAAGCCATCCTGTAATGCACTCCATAGTCCTTCTATCATTTGTTGCTTCTGTGTTCTATCAATTTCTAATACTGTAATATAATCAAATACATTGCCAATAATAGAACCTAATTTTAAAAGCTTAAGGGTATTTTCATCACGATTTTTAATTCTCTCAACGGTCATATCCGATATACTGCTTACAAATCCAGCTTTCTCTATTTTCTCTAAATCCCACTGCCAACAAAAATCTCGATCATTAAAAACTATCATTTTCTTCTCGTATAATTGTTCTAAAAACTCTGTAATTAAAAAGGGGTTTCCCTCTGTCTTTTCATATATTAAACTTGACAATTCCTCAGTACTTATTAAGTCTAATTTCAGGGTATTAGCAACAAATTCATTGACATTTTCTAAATTAAGGGGAGAAACAACTATGCCCTTAATACTTATATCATATTTTTTAAGTTCTCTTATCGCTATTTCAAAGGGATGTAATTTATCTACTTCATTAGATCTATAGGAACAAATTAAAAGAATATATCCATTATTTTCTGTAGTTGATAGGGTTTTTATTAATTCTATAGAGGCATTATCGGCCCATTGAGTATCATCTAGAAATATAACGAGGGGACTTTCTTCATTAATAAAGGAGGTTACAAATTCCTTAAAGACGAAATTAAATCTATTTTGATTTTCTAGTGGAGGCAGGTCTTCTATAGGTGGCTGCTTTCCAATTAATATTTCAACCTCTGGTATTACATTGGTAATGACTCTACCGTTAATTCCAAGTTTTGCTTTAAGTTTTTGTTTTACACTTTCTATTTTTTCATTATTCTCGGCTAGTATTTGTCTAATAAGCTCCTTAAAGGCATTTATTACACCACTGTAGGGAGTATTTCTTCTATATTTATCATATTTGCCAGAGATAAAATATCCTCTCTTTTCTAAAAGGAATTTCTGAAGCTCGTTTACGAGGGCACTTTTCCCTATACCAGAAAATCCGGAAATGAGCATAAGTTCATATCCACCATTACATACCCTTTCATAGGTAGCTATAAGATTGGATAGCTCTTTTTTTCTACCATACAGTCTCTGTGGTATCTGGAATTTACTTAACTTATCCTTTGTCGCTATATCAAAATCTTCTATAAACCCATTTTTATCTAGCTGATTAATACAATTGTCAAGGTCTGACTTTATACCAAGGGCACTATGATATCTATCCTCTGGGTTTTTAGCTAAAAGCTTCATTATTATTTTTGATACTGCAACAGGTATTTCCTTGTCTATTTGATAGAGAGCTTTCGGTTCCTTGGCAACATGATGATGCATAATCTCAATAGGCTCTAAGATATGGGGAAATATTTTTTGATTTACCAGTACCTCATAAAATGTCGCACCAAGTGAGTAATAGTCAGAATGATAATCAATCGCTCTGTTCATTCTCCCAGTCTGCTCTGGAGAAATATATGCAAGGGTCCCTTCAACCGTCCTTTCATTACCTACTAATGCCCTTTCCTTTGTAAGCTTAGTTGCACTTCCAAAATCAATAATCTTCACTTCTCCTGTTTCCCTGTTCAATAGAATATTTGAAGGAGTTATATCCTTATGTAGGATTCTTTTAGAATGAACCTCCTCCATAATATCAATTATCTTTATGAACAGTTCTAATTTATCTCTTAAACTCCAGCTTTTAAATTTTATACTCCTAATTGCCTCTCCACCAAAATCCTCAAAAACAATTATATAACTGCTATTATATTCCTTTAAGCCGTACTCCTTTACTACCCCATCTATATCAATATTCTCTAAAATTTCATATTCATATTTAAATTGAGCCACTCTTTCCTCTGAAGGATATTCATAATTCAATAGCTTTAAGATTACTGTTTTATCATCATTCTCCTTAAAGGCCCTATATACAATAGAATTAGAGCTTTCATATATTTTTTCAACTACTTTATAATCTAATATTTTCATACTACTCACCTTTTTCCTTAATATATCTATATTCCATAATCGGCACCTCCATAGCCTTCTAAATCGAAACTGATTAATCTATGACCAAATCCATTCAGTTCAACGTAGGCTCGTCCAATTAAATTATCATTGGTATCAAAGACATCACAGGCACCTTCCCAGTATTCCGGTCCAATCCAAAAAACATGTTTAGCTACTAGGGCTTGACTTTTGAGTACAGGCTCAATTCTGAGTTCCCTATCTTCTAATTCGACCCTCCATCCCGAGGGGAATTCGATATTTGTTCGTGGACATTTCCATTTTCCCAGAATAACTACTTTATAATCATTAGACCCTAATTTCATGGTTTTATTTTTATAGGTTATGGAACCAAATTTTTCTTTCTCCGTACCTTTATTAAGAAAATCATAGAGCATAATTGTTCCTCCATCAAAGAGCTCTATGGCAAACCATTGCCAACCCTTAAAAATAGCCCTGTATAAATCCCCATACTGTCTATCAAACCAGCTTATTCCTTCTACCTTATAGCTCTTATCCTTTATTTTAATAGTACCTTGGGTTTTCATCCTTTCCCTTGAATAATAATAGGTGTATCCTCCAAAGCAATAGTGATGTGCCCTTCCATTATAATGAATGACTGGCTTTTCTAAGGCTTCTAGATCGATATCTAATATATAGTCATCTACTTCGCAGTAGAGGGAATCCTTACCATTAGCTCCAAGGGCAGATACTAATTTTCTTCTCCCCTTATTTACCTGAAGCTCAAATTTTCCCTCTAATTTCTTAGGAAGACTACAGTATTTTACATGCTCCATATAGTGATAGCTTTTTCTATCAATATCTGTAATAGCTGCCTGGGCCAGCTGATTTCTAAAAAATATCCAACTATCAAAGGCAAAGAATACTATCTCAAAACCATATTTTTTTCCTGTCTCATCCCTTAAATGGCCCGTCCAATACCACCACTGTACCTCTTGGTAAGGGTGAAAAGAGTCGGCATCAGGTAATACTACATCCTTTTTATCCCTATTTCCAAACAGGGAAAATGGTCTTATTGAAGAATTTTTATAAAATAATGAATGATATAATTTGCCAAGTATCTCTTTCATTCATAATTGCCCCCTATTAAATTTAAATTGATTTATTAATTGATAACAAAAACCACAGGAGATATCTTATAATACTTATTTTAAAAGAGCTATTGCAGCATATCCAAAGGGATTAAGAATAACAGTTTAATTTATTTTTCAAATTCAAAGCCCGCAGATTCTTCCTCGATGCCTAAAAACTTTCTAACTTTATCAACGATTCCACTTTCAACAAATTCCTTGGCAACATCTAACAACAAAAGGTAATCATTTTCATCTTTTATAATGGGGAAAAGCTCCTTTAGGTTAAACTCTTTTAAAACAACCTTTAAAGTTTCAATAGATTCCCTTTCATTCATTTGAAGGCAAAACATAGTTTCTAGTCTTCCTCCTCCGAAGGCATCAATAACACACTTGGTGAATCTATCAATTATTTGTGGTTTGGCAAAGGCTAAAAAATGGAGAACTACTTTGTCCATAACAATTTCATATTTTCTTCTTTGATTAAATAGGGTACACTTATTCAATGTGTTTTGGTCAAGCTCGTCTTTTTTTAAAGCCTTGCTAATATTTTCAGCATATATTTTGTAATTATTTAATATAAAGGACATACCCCATCCAGCGGGAATAGTCCAACAGCCGGCATCCCCTATAAATGCAACTCTATCCCTAGCAATTCTTTGGGATAAACCATTAGATGGGTACCATCCAAATCTTTCTTTTATCAATTTCCCCTGTTGGAAGGCTTTTATGGATTCCTCTTCCCTTAATATGTAGTTAAATTGGTTTTTCATATAATCCTTTTCTACAATGTTTTTACAATAATAAAGTATAAATACAAATATTCTCTTTTCATCAAGAACCTCATACTCCATAATAGGTCTTAATTGGGATAGGGTTGACTCAGTATCCATGGGTACATCCTTGAAGGACTGCCACAGCATATAGTCCCCTACCTTCATATTACCTAAGCTCCCAGGGTGTTTTAAGGTTTCAATATCATCAAATTCAATATCGTATCCGTAGACTGACCACCAAAAATAATCTTTACGGTCAATCCTATTTTTTTTAACTATTTCCGAACTGTAACCCGATGCATCTATCAATAATCTAGCTTCATAGTCCCTATGACAGTTACCATCTTCACTAGATACAGCCTTTAGAATAACCTTACCATCATTTATTGCATAATCAATATAGGCACAGTTTTCAACTACATGGCATCCGCTCTCCCTAATAACCTTTGCCCAATGTGTCAATATCCCCCTTTGGTCAATGTAAGGATAGCATTTCCACCTTTCCTCTGAATCCCATGGAGCAACAGAATCCCATTTTATCTCCATGTCTGGTGTGTATTCGAGAAATCTCCTTACGCCATTGTAGGCATATTTTTGAACATCAGCATCTAGTTTTTTAATAATTGAACCGGGTATAATCCATGACCTATTGGTATCACCAATCCTACCCTTTTCGATTACCAATACCCTATGGCCCAATTTAGATAATTCCGAACCAACACTTAATCCCGCTGGACCTCCTCCAACAATAGCCACATCATAAAACTTCTCAACATCTCTCATATACTGGCTCCCTCCATACTTTATGATATTTTATAGAAGATTGATGTATATTACTGATGAAACTTTTTTATAATAATATTAATTTACTTTTATTGACATGGCGAACTTCACAAGGGGATGTTTTTTCCAATTTAACCCATGAAAAATTATGTATTTTTATTATCTTATTTCTCTCTTTATTTATCATACTACAGAATGTAATTTTTCTAAACAACAGTAAATTACTTTTATTCCAGAAGAAATTTTTCTATAATATAAATAGTATAATATATATAATATAGTAAGTCTTGAAATATTTTCACAATAAGCTTCCTTATACTATTGTAACAAAAATTCGTTAAAATTTTGTAATATTTTCTGAATTTTAATGTTTTTTCGACATATTTCTATTCATTTATGTCATTTAAATTACCTTCAAAAACCGCCCTTATTAATTAAGGACGGTTTTTATGAAAAAGTAAAGCTGCTGTTCATTTAATTTTTTATTATTCCCAGGTAATCTTTTAAAGCCAATATAGTCCCATACTAACTACCTTCATCATATAGAGTAGATAAGGGTAGTCCCCTTACTTGAATTCTATACTTTAGTAATCTTTGTAATCCATTCCCTTCGTATTTCCCATAGAGCCCCTTGCTTGGATTCCGATAAAGTAATACTGTTATCAAATAATCTATCCCAGCTTTTTTTTACCCTTGCCTTCAAATGGGGAAAATAGTTCTTCATATAGACATCTGTAGGGTCATAAATTCCTTGTCTCTCCAATAGATGCTCATATTTCTCAGCATCGCTCTTATCCGTAGGAACATAGGAAAGATTAAGAATACGGTTCCATTTTTCTTTATCAAATATGATGACTTTCCTTCTATCCACTAAGATTTCTAATATGAAGTGGTCTTTATGATAATCAACATATTTTAAATCTGTAAATAGCCAGATGGGATATTGGGCACCCTGGGGTCTGGGTATTATCTTCTCTGCCTTTCCTACAAACCAAGTGTAGGGCTGTAAAAAAATATTAGCTACTTCTCCGTATTTTTTTAAGATATATTCCTTTTTTACATGATATATTCCCTTTTCTTCTATAGTGTCTATCACTATCTTACTCTGAGCCGTCCACAGGGTGATTTTCTCATCTTTACTCCCATTATTCATAGCTAACCACCTCTATTTTTAATATAAGCAAATTGCGTAATACCATTTAAAAAAACTCACTACTATATAGAAGAATGCCTAACAAACTTAATAAACGAAAGCAGACACTGAGGTTTCCTTCCCAGCGATTTTAATAAATCTGTTTTACCTTCTATTATCTACTTAAAAACAGATTTATTGCATGAGCCTAAAGGATTCTCTGTGGCTGATTGAGTACGTTAATATTATCTATCTCTCTTCTATAGATAAACATTAAAATATGCAATTATGCCAAGGTTAAATTATGGAATTTCCTCAATATAATTGAATGTTTACTTATGAATAATATCTACAACCCATTCCTTTTTAATCTCCCAAAGAGTTGCCTGTGTCGTACCAATGTCTTCATTCGATACATCAAACATTCTTTCCCAGCTCTTTATAATCTTATTTTTCAACAAGGGATAAAAATTCCCTTTGTCACCCATCACTAGGGCAGACTCATCTCCTATACCGTATCTTTTTAACTCTTCATTATGTTTTTTCTCATCCTCTTTATTAAGGGGCACATACCAATAGTTTACAACATATCCCCATTTTTCAAAGCTTGTTACAACGATATGCTCCCTATCTACTTCTAGCTCCAGTATTATAGTATCTTCTGTGGGCCTTAGCATCAATTCTGAGGTAGTTGAAAGCCAAATAGGATAGGACACTCCCTGGGGCCTTGGTACAATCTTCTCGGCTTTTTGTACATACCAGTCATAGAGCTTAAGATAATATCCCGATATAGTATCATTTTTTTCCTGGATATATATTTTTTTTGCTCGATAAACACCCTTATCTTCCATTTCCTTTAATACATTTTTGTGCTGTCTCGTCCAAAGCTTCATCTTATTATTAGATTTTTCATAGCCTGCTATCATTTTACCCCTCCTTAACTTACAGCCTTTTAACTTATCAACCAAAAAATCCTTATATTTACTTTGACTAATAGGATGTCTATTATAGAAGAGGGGCTAACAAACTTAATAAACGAAAGCAGCCACTGTGGTTTCCTTTAGAGGGATTTTAATAAATCTGTTTTACCTTCTATTACCTATTTATAAACAGACTTATTACATGAGCCTAAAGGATTCTCTATGGCTGCTGAAGCAAGTTAACATTCTCTATCACTCTTCTATAAGGAAGATACCTACTTGTAGAAGTGGGAGTTTTAAAAATATGTATTATTTATAATTATAATCTACTTCTTGCCTTCATTTTCTATATATTTCTTTATTTCTTCTATTGTTTCTATTTCTTCTTTACCAGTAGTTATTAGACAAAAACTTTTTGACCAAAAACATTCCTTCCAGAGCTTTTCTCTTATTTCAGGAAACTCTTTCTTTATAAGTCTTGAGGAAGCACTTTTATATGCATTTAGAAATTTTGATAATTGTGAATTTGGATGTGCTCTAAAAAGAATATGAATATGGTCACTATCATGATTCCATTCTTCAAGAAAAATATTATATTTTGAGCAAATATTATAAAATATTTCTTTTAATCTTTTGCTTATAATTTCATTTATTACTTTTTTCCTATTTTTTGTAACTAATACCAAATAATACTTTAACAGGAATACTGAATGATTATTATTATCCAATTTCATTATATCACCAATCTTTTATATTTTTAAGACTGATTATATATATTTGTTATGATATTGTCAAATTTTTATTTAGGCATAGGGGCTAAATAAAAGTAGTGCTCTCGTCCTATATTTGCAAAGGATGGGAGCCTTATTTACTAATGATTAAATTCATATATAGAGAAATAACACTTATACCAAGGTCTTTGTTCTCTGCTTCGTATTTTCAGTCATATGATTCCAAAATTGATTTATAATAGAAAACTCTAGACCCCTACCACCTTGCTGCTGGAAATATGAATAGTTTATAGAGATTATCCAGTTGAAATAATTTATTTGGTATAATAGTATTACAGGTTTCACAATAATCGGTAATTAAACTATTGTTAAAAGTAGGAGGCATTTAGATGAGTAATACATTATTTTATTCCCTAGAGGGAGAAAAAATTAAATTTAAACAGATGACTATTGAAGATAGTGAAGAAATCCACAGCTTTGCTTCTAACTCTGAGGTATCTCGTTTTATAGGATGGCCTTTAACGACTAGCTTGGAAGAAACAGAAGCCTATGTGAAGGAAATGATAAAAAGAGAAGCATCGGGCAGCCACATCTATGGAAATGTAATTGATAAATCCTCCAATAAAGTGGTTGGTACAGCCATGATATTTAATTTTCACCATAGTGCAAAGCATGCTGAGATTGGCTATGTCTTTCATCAAGACCTTTGGGGAAAGGGCTTTTGTACAGAAACAGTTAAACTCATTTGTGACTTTGCCTTTAACGTGTTAGGGCTTCATAAAATTCATGCACAGGTAACTGAGACTAACATAGGCTCCAGTCGTGTTCTTGAAAAGAATGGATTTAAATTAGAAGGACGTTTAAGGGATTATTACTTTATTGATAACCAATACTATGATAGTTTGATATATGGAAAGCTCTAAATGAAAGAAAAAATATTTCCTAGGAAAAGTGAAGAGAGTTAAATAGTTAAATTAAGCTTCTTCATTATAACATTAAAGGAGAACAACGGAGCTGATACTAATCTTTAATATTCAGAAAAAGTATTAATTAAATATATTAATGCCTCGGTAAAGGTTTAAGGGCTAAAGCCTTGAATATGTGAATTAAAAGATAATATCTCCTATTTTTTTGGTACTTTTTGACCTTTAGCTACATATTATATAATAATTTAGTTTAAAGAGGTGTTAATTATGAACAACATCATCAATCTTGAAAACCAACACATCTCTAGAAAACAGAAAACATGTTTTCAAAGCTCCCATCCTATTAATATCTACGCTGCATTTATTGGCCCTAATCCAATAACGTCCTTTAGCCCCTATGCCTATTGTCCAAATATTCACCCTTCCAGTTTCGTAGGCCCTTTTTCAAGCATAATCGGAGCAGTTATAGTAGATGAGAATGTATTCATAGCCCCAAGTGCTTCTATAAGGGCCGATGAGGGATATCCCTTCTATATTGGTAAAAATACTAATTTACAAGACGGAGTAATTCTCCACGGACTTAAGGATGAAAGAGTAGGGGTAAAAGGTAAGCTTTACTCGATATACATTGGAAATAATGTTACCTGTGCCCATGACTCTATTGTTCATGGCCCTTGTTATGTCGGGGACAATTGTTTTATAGGTTTTAAGGCCATAGTATTTAATGCCATCCTTGAGGAGGGGGTATATGTATCTTCAAATTCTTTAGTTACTAATGGTATAACTATCCCTGAAAGAAGATTTGTTCCACCTGGGGCATCAATTGATAGCCAGGAGAAGGCCGATGCTCTCAATAGAGTTCCTGCTGATAAGGAAGCCTTCGCCCAAGAGGTTATAAGGGTTAATACTGAATTTCCCCAATCCTATTCACTTTCATTTGGCTGCTATCGCTGCTCCTGTGGTTTAGCCTGTGATGAACCATTGTGCTCTGAGCATAGGGATTAAGCACTGAGGGGAGAGATAGGATAAACCTTTTATCTGTTAAAATTTAAATCAACAAAATGTCTTTTGCCTATTTTATAGCAATACCTAAGTTCACATCCAACTTTGCGAAGATGTGAACTTTCTATATCTCATTAAAGTTAAAAAATTAATAAAACCTAATCCTATTGCTTTGAAGGATTAGGCTAATAATATATAGCTTATAAGTTAACGTACTTATTAAAGGTTTGGATTAAGTTTTCAAAATATTTTTTATCTTCTTCATCAAACCTTGAAAGTATAGGACTATCAATATCTAAAACCCCTTTTAACTTATTATCTTGAATAATGGGAACTACTATCTCCGATTTAGATGCCGGGTCACATGCAATATGCCCGGGATACTCATGTACGTTTTTTACCACTTGGGTTTTCATTTCACTTGCGGCTGTGCCGCATACTCCTTTACCAATTTCTATATGGGTACAAGCTGGTTTTCCTTGAAAGGGTCCAAGTACCAGTTCATTGTTTTTATATAAGTAAAAGCCTACCCAATTAATATCATCCAGCAAAAGCCATAATAGAGCAGCAGTATTTGAAAGGTTAGCTAGCCAATCAGGCTCATCGCATATTAAACCTGTAAGTTTTAAGTTTAAATAATCATAGAACTGCTTTTTAGTTTTGAAGCTTATCTTTTTTATTTCATGCATACATTCCACCTCTTAGCATTTTAAATCATTATAACCTATAATTAAAATCTAGACAATAATAGCACTTCTTATTTAGATTACAAATTCCATTCTTTTAAAATTCTTATGTATTACCTATATCATTTAATAAGTTAATAAAATCTTACTTTATCTCACCATATTCTGCCATAAATTTTGATTTAATCTCAATGAAATAAATTAGATCATTGAAATATTGATACAGAACTGCCCTATTTTCAAATTCTTCTCTCGTTTTAGGCAGTTCAGTATTTCCATAATGCTTTTTTAAAGAATCAGCCTCTTCCAAGAGATTCTCTCCAGTATTCCACTCATTTAATTCTATGACCAGCCTTTCAGTAAACTCACTTAATGGCTTTGCTTTCTCAATGGCAATAAAGCTTTTCTGAAAATATTTTTCCATTCGTACAAGAATTTCATATTGCTGCCTTCGCATTTGAAAATATTTAATAAAATAGCTATTGTCTTTCAAGATAAAGTTATTATTAAAATCAATGGCATAATCAAGACCCTTTGTCAGAATATAATCTAATCTTTCTAAGTAATTTTTTTGTTCTTCTATAGAGCATTGATTTAATAAATGTAACTTTATATTGTATAAAATACTTTTTATTAATTCCTCCACTTCTAACTGTATATCTTTTATTTCTCTCTCTCTATTAGGTATATGAATATTCATACCCCAAGCTACTATCACTCCAATTAACAGTAGAGCTATCTGGTTAAACATAATACCTGGACTAAGAGTTTCAAAATTATAAATCTGACTTATTAAAACCGTACTAACTCCCAGCCCTTCTGTAATCTTGAGAACTGTTAGGATGGGTATGAATAGCATTAAAAAAATACCTAACACAATTAAATCATGTCCACCAGTCTGAAATAAGATAGTAGCCAGAATTATTGCAATCATAGATGTTATAAGTCTTTTTATCCCTACCACATATGTTTGAATTCTTGTATCTAAAATACTGATCATGCATATAATGCCCGCTGTACTGCTATACTTTAATCCAATAAAATCCGATATAAATATGGATAGGACAACACCAATTGCTATCTTTGTTGCTCTATAGAGTAAACCCTTCATTTAACTTCACCTCAATCTTTTTCTACCCATTTCTCCTTTATAATATTCACTGATTGATTTATCTTCATTCCTGAGCAGAACCTAGGTGTATAAATTGATGCCTTTATTAAGCCTTCTAAATATTGCAACTCCCGTATTGATTATTTAGTATTATTAACATAGGAGAAATCTTTCTACCCTAAGGTCAAATTCCATAGGTAAATAAAGTTCTCTCCAAAGAAAAAACACCTATGATCAATAGGCGAGTTTGATTTCACAAAGGGTTGATTGTATGACCAAGAGGGACAAAGTCAAGCTAATGATTCAACCTGTTATAATAGTTAGATATCAAAAGATGTTCAATTTACCCATTTAATTGAAAGGGGATTTGTGTTTTTGAACCTAACTCTATCAGTATCGTTATTCCTTTTATAACTTTTTGTCAATAACAGGATTAACTAAAGGCTGAAATCCATCTATCCAACATTCAACAACATCTCCATGTTTAATAGGGGTCGCTCTAGGTGTACCAGTTGAAATAATATCACCTGGCATCATTGTCATAACCTTTGAGTGAAATGAAACCAAATAATCCGGTGGAAAATTCATGTTTGCCACAAAGTTTTGGGCATATATCTTTCCATTAATTACAGTAGCTACCTTTAGCTTTAGAACATCTTCAATTTCATCGGGTGTAATAAGCTGAGGTCCAAAGCTAAAGAAAGTATCAAAACTTTTCGCACGGGTCAAATATCTAGGATTTTTTCTTAAGATATCCTCTGCTGTCATATCAATTATTGTTGTAAAGCCTGCAATGACATTTAACCAGTCCTTTCTCTCAACATTCTTACACTCTTTGCTAAGAATTACTCCTAACTCAGCTTCTGCAGTAGTTTTTTCCGATTGAACAGGTATTTTAATATTATCTCCGTGGCCAATAATAGTTGTATCAGGTTTAAAAAAGCTAGCTGGTTCCCTATTAGGTGCCTTTTCGTTTAAGTCAGATGCATGGTCTACATAGTTAAGGCCAATCCCAAAAATTTTCCTAGGATGACGATATAATGGGGCGAACTGGGCTTTATCTATAGAAATAACATCTGAATTAAATTCTTCTAGTTCCTCTCTGCCGCCATCACGATACCAATTATTTATTTTTTCGAGCTGGCCCGATTTGATAATTCCATATATATCGGCTTCCCAAGCCATATCATACCTTCTATTTATTTCATTTATCGGTATAATCCCCTTTGCAGTGACTATACCTCCCTCTTCCAGACCATTTAATTTTATTGTTGCTAATCTCATACTATAATCCCACCTTCTATATTTATTTTTTATTCTTGCTCTATTACTTTTAAAAAGTTTTCTATCTCTTATTGTCTTGATTATATCATTTATAGTAAATCGAAGAAATTCCATGACTATTATTTTCAAAAATTTACTACTACACTACTACATATAATGTTAAAACCATAAGAAGAATAACACATGTATTATATAATTTTATCACTTAATAAAACCTAATCTTCTATTTTTCTATTACTATTTTAACTAACCTTGAGATAAATGGTGGTAGTATTAATGAAACTGGTACTGCAACAATAAATCCAATTCCCCAATTTCCCATCCATATCTTAAAAAATACACTATTTATTCCAACATTAATTAGAGTCATAATAAATGACATGAAAAATGACATTCCTAATCCCATAAAAAATGCAAATACTAAAGATTCATAACTTTTATTAATTCCCATATATTTACCTCCTATTTATTTTACTTTAGTAAAGTTAATATTTTTTCATTCATCACCCTCCATTCTTTTTTTTACATTGTAAACATTATTCAATATTTTTTTTAATGAATTAAGTATATGAATATATTCCTCTTCTAAGAAACCATTTGCATAAATTTCTATCATTTCTTTAAAGGTTGAATTTATTATTGGAGCGATCTGTTTTCCTTTCTCTGTTAAATATAATCTATTAAAACGCTTATCTTCCATATTTTTTTCTCTTATTATATAACCACCCTCTAATAAGCTTTTCACAGCTTTAGCCGTTGTGGCCTTCCCAATGTTTAATATATTACTAAGTTCCTTTTGAGTTATACCCTCATTCTTGGAAATAACATAGAAAAAGTCATGTTGTCCACTTCCAATACCATAGTCTTGAAGTTTTTTACTAATAATACTCTGAGAATTTCTGTAAATAGCAGCTATATACTTCCCAAGTGACTCCTTTTCCAAGATATCACCTCCTTAAAGAATATAGTTTCCTTTGAAACTAATTATATTGTATCATAATGCAGTTTCAAACGAAACTATATTATGAAATTAAAAAGGGATATACCAAGATATTCTTAAGAATAATTTTGATATACCCTCTTTAAATTACTTTTTTATTATTAGAATATAATAGATATACGCCTACAAATATTAATGTGCTCAAGTAGCTGAGAATACTTTTAATTTATAAACATGGCTCAAAAAAGAAATCTCAAAGTCTACTTTCCTTTATAGTTCCATCAACTTCATCAAGAATTTGATTATAGCTGATGCCTCTTTGCATTTTTGTATTATAAGTATCTTCCTTCAATTGAAAATCCAATTATAATGAGAATTTTTTTAAAGAAGTATTAAATAAATTTAGTGAGATGAATAAATATATGAAAGAAAAAAAGGAAGCTCCTAAAGATAATTTGAATGAGGAGGAAGTACAAGTATGAACTCAAACTTAAAAAAATGCTGTGTAACTGGACTATTAACTGAAATACACCGTCGGCAAGAGACCTTTGGTAGATATGTTCAGAACAATTTAACAGAGGCAATCAATCCATAATTATTTGACTCCGAGGCTCTTCCTAGGATATTTACTTATCGGTTACCTAGTCGGAAGGGAGTTATACCTATCTAGACTATTCAGGAGTAGACTTGATAGTGGGGTAAGAATTAAACAAGCTTGCTTATAGCATATCTATTGGATAAAATCCATGGGAGTTTAGATTCAAGTGAAGGCTTAAAGTTAGGCGAATCAGTAGCTATCCAAGCCCTCATGACTATAAAAATATATACAACGAATACTTTAATGGATTGGCACTCACTAAATTTGATGGAAGGACTATAATAATTTAATATAATCCCTTTAGAGAAAATAAAATTTTCTCAGAGGGTAATTTATTTAGTCAGGCAAAAGAAAACTGTGGTATTGCTGGCTGAGATAATAAAGTGTAAAGAAAATTTGAAAAAGATATAAAAGATAAAAAATTAGATATGTATACTGTAGAAAATCTAAAGGTTTTCAATAAAGTTTCTTGGAAATTACTACTTTTATAATTTAAATCCTATCCTGCAAAGCTATACATAGTTACTTTAAACTCCTTCTTACTTATGATAAACTTTCCATTATTGATATAATTTTAGATATGTTTGTTTACTATAGGGTTATTGTTCTACTGCTTCACAGAAAACAATTTAATACAATTATAATTTATAGGACAATTTTTATATGTGGAATTACACATTTTTTTAGTATGTAAAATTTACACTCTAAAGGACTTTATGTCCATAACCTTATCGCATCAATGATTTCATCATACTTTAAATACTATTTGTATATCAGAAATCTTTCTCATCCAAATCATATAATCATATCCTGTTTTCCAATAATCCTTTAACCAATAACTAGGCTTTCCGAATTTCCTAATCCATATCTTCTGTGCCGTAGGATATCCACTGGCGAAACAAAACTCTTCTATACCTTTATTTACTAAGGTGAAATGCATTATATTTCAGAGCAGATTCCCTATTCCACATTCCTGATAATCAGGGTGAATAAGAAGAGAGCTTAACTCAACTAAATCTTTAGATGCACCATTTACGCAACTATGAATTAAATCACTACTAGGACCGTATTGCATTGTACCAACAATTTTATGATTATCTAAGGCTACTAAAAAATACTGCTTTTCACCATTACTGTTTAAATCACTTTTTAAATGCTCTTTCTTTTCTTCAACTTGCCTTTCTATCTGGTCAGCTATTTTCTTGTCTAAACCTTCTTTAGCAAAGGCATTTTTAATTACCATATTAAATAACTGAGTTAATTCTTCAATGTCCTCAAATCTTGTCCGCCTTATTTCGATACTATTCATTCCAAAACCCTCCTTGATTTGTAGATTATAATTTCAAACCATTTGGTTAAATGAAACTATAATAAACTATAAGATTTAAGAAATATAAAACAAGTTTATCCTTACTTAATAGTACAATTGACCCTATTACTCAACTGCTATTTTTTGTAAAAATAATTAAACTTTTTTCATACCTGCTAAATCAAAATAGACATTCCTTCCACTAAAGGGTAACGGACTAGTGTAAAATAAGTTTTATACTACCTTATTTCCAATCACAGCTTAAATCCTCTTCTAAATATTTAATAAAACCTATTTCTTTCTCTCCTAAGATTTTAATAGCTAATAGCTGCTCGATTTTAATATTTCTATTTGTATATCTATCATCACATAACCATTGTCATAATAGAATCACCATAAATTGCCATGTAAAATTATAATTGTTCTTACTTTAGTTACTCATGCAAATATTCAAATATTTTGAAAAGTTTATTTTTGTACATTAAACCGATATTATTGAAATAATTCATACTATCCTCCTATAAACCACCTTCATATTTACATCATACCATATTATTTTATATTTATCCATATTATTTCAAAAATTTTATAATTAGTATTTTTTTACTTTAAATTCCAATAAATAAAAAATATGTCTTTCTCTATTTTCTCCTTGTCTATTTGAGAATAGAATTCTATCCAGAGCAAATATAGAAGTTGTCAATAACCCCGTCCCCTAGATGTTAGAAATTAGAACCACTAGCACAAAGCTAGTGGCTCATTAACAGTTGCAACTACCACAATAAATGCAGTATATTTTTGATTTAATATAATTATTTAGGTATTACAAGCCTTTGACCAGGTACAATATAATCTGGCCTTTTAATATTATTGGCTTCCTGAATCTCTTGCCAAGTTGTATTGAACTTCTCTGCTATCTTCCAAAGAACGTCCCCTACTTTAACTACATAAGTTTGAAGATTATTTTCTACTATTGATATTCTTCCCTCTATTTTTGAAGATACAGTTTGTTGTTTACCAATGTAATCTATTAATGCTTCATCTAAACCCTGATATTCATTTACAAGAGGAGCGTCTTTAAGCATATAATATCCGTCTCCACCGGCAGCTAAAAAGTCATTAGTTGCAACTACGTATTTCTTATTTAAATCAATTGGTTTTTCACCAACTCTTATATCAACCACTCTATTCCCTACATCTTTACTTGAATTTATAGAATAGTTTAATCCTCCTACATGGGGAAAAGCACCCTTAGCTTCAGGGTATGAACTTGTTCCATGTTCAAGGACTTCCTTAATCTCCATTCCCTTTAACTCTTTGGTTACTATATAATTACCAAATGGTAATACTGTAATAACTTCACCCTTTGTAATTTCACCTATATCTATAGATGCTCTTATACCTCCACCATTTGTAAAGGCAATTTCTGCACCTGATTCTGCAATCATAGCATCAGTAATAAGATTACCTAGATTGGTCTCTCCTGTTCTTACTTGTCCTCTTTCACCGTCCAGAATAACTAGTGAATTCCCTACAACCTGTGAAAGCACCTTAGCTTGACTATCCTGAATTTCCTTCATTACTCCTGAGATTCCAGTATCTTCATTTATATTGGCAGCTTGACTTTTTGAGAACAATCTAGAGGTTATATTAGAAACAACCTTGTCCTTAACCTCAACATTTACAATGCCTAAGTTTTTATTGTATTCTCCTACACTCACAATCATAGTGTTATTTTCAACGATTCCATTGGTTAAAACCGTATGACTATGTCCATCTACTATTAAATCAATTCCATCAACTTCCTTAGCTACCTTTAGAGAAGTATTTGTGCTTGATTCATCTATCCCTAAATGGGCTAATGCAATGATTACATCTGCACTAGTTCCAATCTTCCTTACCATTTCCTTTGCAGCTACCACTGGGTCTTTGAATGTAAGACCCTTAACATTGTCAGGATGAGTCTTATATGTTGTTTCTGGAGTAGCCAGTCCGAATACTGCAACCTTAATATCACCTATTTCCTTTATTGCATACTCTTTAAATATTAAATTACCATCTTTATCTAATATGTTAGCACAAATTATTTCAAATTCTGCCATTTTTTCTAACTCTAATAATCTCTCGTATCCATAGTTAAAATCATGATTACCTGGTACCATAAAATCGTAACCCATTGCATTCATTAATTTAACCATACTTTCCCCTTGCTCTAAGGTAGCAAAGGTAGTTCCGTGAAAAGTATCTCCTGCATCAAGAAGTAAGATATTTTCGTTTTTAGCCCTTTCCTCAGAAACTAGGGTTGCTACTTTAGCCATACCCATTCCGGCATATCTTCCTTCTAATGCTCTTCCATGGATATCATTTGTATGTAAGATAGTAATGTCTGTATTTGTGTTTTCTTTTATTTCAAATACTGCTACAGTTCCCGAAACCTCATTACCAACTATAAGGAGTGCGTTTCCTGTTGGACTTTGATCAGCAGAGATGAAGTATTGTCCTTCAGGTGCTAAGTCTCCAGTAGCTTCCTTATCATTAAATATTCTTGAAGTAAAGTATTGGTCAAAAACTGGAGCCTTTGGATTAGATACATCATATACCATAATCCCGCCAATTCTTTCTAAAGCGATGAAGGCGTATTGATTATCCCCTATCCTTCCGATTTCAATATCCTCTGGCTCTGGCCCCTTATCATCACTCCTACCATCCATTGCCAATTCATCATCGGTTGTATTGAAGTAAGCAGGAAGTGCTAATGAAGTAATTTTTTCAAAGTCGTTTCCACTATCAAATACTAAAGACATATCCTCAGCATTAAAGATTGAGAATGAACGTCCACCATATCCATAAAGTGCTTCATACTCTCCTGCGTCATTTTTACCCTCTACTGTAGTTATCTTTAATCTACCAAGCTTTTCATCTTCAAATAAGCCGTCGGCTGCTAAAGCATCTAGCTCTCCTTGGGTATATCCCTTATAATTGTCAGCATTAAGCTTAATGTTTTCAAGCTTACCTACTCTTTCTTCCTCTGAATATCCGTCATAATCCTGAGAGTCACCTTCATTTGGTGTTACAATATAGTCCTTACCATTAACCATTAAAATATCTATTCCATCAGGGTTATACATACTTAAAACTGGATAATTAGCAAAGTTAATTCCATTATCTTTGTCAGATGCATCAATTTCATTTCCCTTTACAGAGTAGTCCTTAAATCCTAATGAATTAACTTTAGTAAACTTGTTCGTCTTCATATCTAATGTAGCAATAGCATTACTCTCCTGACAAACTACGTAAGCCAAGGTCTCATCACTTGATAAAACTATGTATTCCGGTTCAAGGGTTTGAGCATAGCTATGATTTGGGTTTGCTTTTCTTACGCTTCCTTCAATTTCAACATCTTCATCAAAGACAGCATTTGTAACTGTTGCCTTTTCTACACCCTTTGATAAATCAATAATTGATACTGAACCCTCTGGGTCTATTGTAAAATCATCATTTGGCTCACCCTCATTAGCTACCAGCACCTTTGTACCGTCACTAGTAAAAGTAACCATATCAGGTAGTGGACCCACCTTTACCGCATTTAATACATTTCCATCAATATCTAAAAATGCAACGCTCCCAGGATTAGTACTTTCTTCTGCTGGAATAGCAACAGCTACTACAGTTTCATCTGAGTTTACTGCCACACTTGTAAAGTCCTTTGCAGAATCAATACCAGTAATTTCTTCTACTTTAATTCTTTTTATTTGTTCTATCTCTGTTACTTTACCATCAGACTTTATTTTTGATAAATCAAAGATGTCTAGTGCTTTTTCCTCACCATTCACTACAAAACCTTTTTTAGCCTTCGGTGCAACGTATAGGATTTCTGCTCCACCCTCACCGCTCTTACTGTCGTATCTGGCTATAAGCTCTACACTAAGCTTTCTAGCACCAAGATACTTTGTTAAAGCCTTACTGTTCTCTGTCGATTCCCCTGATGAAGGACTAGTAAAAACACCAAAAATTATTACTAGTGATAAAATTAGAGATACAATTTTTCTTTTCATTGTACACAATATCTCCTCTCATATTATATTGTTAAATATAATATCATACATATGTTAATTTTATTTTATATTGATGTTAATAACCTGGCCTATACAAAAATTCTAGGCCCTTAGCTTAAATAAATAAGGTTCCATATTAGCTAGGATAACTTTTTTCATATAAATTTTTCCTCGTTATAGTATTTCCCTCCCTTTTCCTCCATAATCCTAGTTTAGATTTTTAAAGAAAGGGTATATTCATTATTATAGGTCTTAAACGTGGTGAGGAAAAATGATTAGGGAGAGGAAGGTCGGATATGGAAAATAAGAATGTCTCATATATAAATCCAGATAATATGATGAAACCCCAAGGTTTTACACAAGTTATTTCTGTAAAGGGGTTAAATAAAACTATATATATTGGAGGACAGGATTCTGTTGACAAAGATGGTAATATAATCGGTAAAGATAATATAAAAGAACAGGCTCAGCAGATACTATCCAATATCGAAAAAGCTCTAAAATCGGCTGGAGCAAAATTAGAAAACATTATAAAGTGGAATGTATATGTTAAGCAAGGTCAAAGTCCTATGCCGGCATTCGAGGTTTTCCAGGATAGATGGGGAGATAAACCTAATCCACCGGCCATTACTTTACTATATGTGGCAGGACTGGCCCACCCCGATTATTTAATGGAAATGGATGCCATAGCAATAATCCCTGAATAAAAAATTTTCTATAACTTAAAAACGAGAAGCTAAACTCTAGAAAATCTAGTTGTTTAGCTTTTTTATTTTTTAAATGGCTCAAGATTACGTTATTTTCTCTTTTTTGACAGTGGATTAATATAGTGCTCTAACCTCTCTCTGTGCCACTCTTAATTCATTTCTTTTATTTCTCTTATAATTTTCTCAGTTAAACTGGAACAGAAAATAAAAGTATTACATTGATTTGTAACCTTTTTAATTTAAATACATATATAAATACTGGAAAAGCATTAAAAAACTTTTCTAATTAAATGGATTTAGTGAGGTGTTTATATATGACAGAAAAGAATGAACAAAAAGAAAAAAAGAATACTTATAAAAAGAAGGTAGATGAAAAAGAAACTAATATAAACTTAAATTCAGAGAAGTGTTGTGAAATCAAAACGTTAACTGAACAGCATCTCCCAGAAGAAGTATTAAATAGCTTTAATCAGGGGGATAAATCTATGTCAAAAGAGTATGGTCAAAAAGAAGGAAAGGAAACTCCTGAAAAAAGAGGGCATAAAGAGCAGTCTATGAATACAAACCCCAATTTAGGAAAATGCTGCGAAATTGGACCATTAACTCCACTACAGCGTAAAGATGAGGCTTTTGAAATCCGTGAAAATGCAGCAAAATTTGAAAGAGATCTTCCTCTTCCAAATCATCCATGTAACGGAGATGAAGATTTATTTGCCAGTAAAATAGGTAACTTTACTAAGACCTTACCCCACAACGAGCTAGGTGAGGTGGATCTTAATGCATATAACGTCTTTATTAGAGCCTTAACCACCGGTAATCCATGTATTTTTGAACAAATTCCTTTGGGAGGACCTACAAAGCTTGCTAATCCTCAAGCTTCCTATGCATATGACTTGACAGGCCCTGACTCTCACCATTTGACTATGATAGTACCCCCAACCTTTAGCAGTGCTTGGCGTGCTGGCGAAATGGCTGAGGACTATTGGTCAGCTCTAGCTCGAGATGTGGCCTTCACAGATTATGATACTAACCCAATTACTATTGAGGCTGCTGCTGATTTATCAAAGTTTTCAGACTTTAGAGGCCCGAAGCAAGATGGAGTTGTTACTCCAAATACCTTGTTTAGAGGGAATACACCCGGTGATTTGGTAGGACCCTATATTTCACAATTCTTTTTCAAAAATATTCCATATGGAAATACAACTATCGTCCAAAGATATAATAGTCCAGTAGCCGGTGAAGATTTTATGGTGACCTATAATGAATGGCTAAATATTCAAAATGGTGGATTACCAAGTGGCTCAATAACCTTTGATCCTCCTAGACGTTTTATTAGAAACGCTCGAGATTTAGGGGAATGGGTTCATGTAGATTTTACCTACCAAGGTATGCTAGGCGCTTGCCTGATTCTACTAGGTTTTGGCTCCCAGGCATTAGATCCACAAAACCCATATCTAGATTCTAGAACTCAGGATGGTTTTATAACCTTTGGTTCAGCCCAATTCTTAGAATTTGTTGCTAAAGCATCACGGGTAGCACTAGAAGCCGCTTGGTTCCAAAAGTTTTTAGTACAGCGTGTGCTTCGTCCAGAGGCCTTTGGTGGAGCTGTTCAGAACAATTTGACAGGAGCAACAGATTATCCTATTAATCCAGAGTTATTTGAATCTTCAGTTCTTCCTAAAATATTCGATGAGTATGGTACTTTCCTATTGCCTATGGCTTATCCCGAAGGCTCCCCTACTCATCCATCCTATCCTGCTGGTCATGCTACTAATGCTGGAGCTTGTGCCACAATGCTAAAGGCATTCTTTAATGAATCCTTTGTGATCCCTAATCCGGTTGTAGCTAGCAAAGATGGCCTTAGACTAGTACCTTATGTAGGACCACCTTTAACGGTAGGAGGAGAATTAAATAAATTTGCTTCTAATATCTCCCTTGGCCGAGACCTCGCAGGTGTCCATTGGCGTTCAGATTCCAGTGAAGGCTTAAAATTAGGTGAAACAGTAGCTATAAGAATACTTCAGGATTATAAAGATACCTACAATGAGAACTTTGATGGATTTACTTTAACTAAATTTGATGGAACTACTATAATAATCTAATATAAACCCCTTAGAAAAATAAGATTTTCTAAGGGGTTATATAATATAATCCTACTACTTAACGTAAATATCATTAATTATAGTTTCCTCTTTTGTCATTTCAAAACTCTTACAAAAGTTTTGTAAAGTTAACGCTTAATCTTCTCAACCCTATAGCCAATTTCCTTATTGCTTTGTCTATAACATTCCTTTATTAAATCTTCTTTTGATGGCTCTGTTCCCATATAAGTATCAATAGTTATTTGATTTCTGTTATCATAGTATTTTACTAGAAGCCTTTCTTCTAATTCTTCTTGAGATGCTAGTGTATAATCATGTAATATGTGTTTTAAAGTAAATCCTGCATCTTCAAGTGCTCTTCCTAATAAAATGGATCTATGGCAATTAATAGGGTCTTGCATTGCTCCCATTAATACGATTCTATACCCCTTTTTATATCCAATTTTTAACCGCTTAATCCCCTTTAAAAAATCTTTGTCATGTATTACTTTTTCAAAATCAGCATAACCTTCTTCCATATACATGTCTTTATTCTGCCTTTGAGCTGCGAATTCTTTACCCATATAAATATACACATAGCCTTTATTTGTTAGGGTTTTTGAAAGGGCTTCTCTATTAAATTGAACGTTATATTTAGAATAAGGTGTTCCTCTAATATCTACTATACAGTTAATATTGTGATAATTTAACATGTCAATTAGTCTATCTATGGAATAATTTGAATGTCCTATCGTAAATATATCCATTTTTTACTTTCACCTTCTTTTAAAATTCATCCTTATAGATAGTATCTAAAATATAGTCAATACTATTCCTAATACTTAATTCAATATTTTCAATATTTCTTGCTTTTTTAGTAAAGCTATATAATATATACCCAATATATGATTAACATAGTCATTGAAAATCCTATCTTAAAGAAAATACATAAAATCAAGGCAACTATTAGAAACTATTGACTTTTATTAGCCTTTCACCCTATTCACCTTTAACCTTTTGTACACCTTATTTCTCAACCAGCTCAAGCCATTGACGTACACCTAGGGCATTTATTCTCTTTTTATTAATTACCATATAGCTTTCTATAGTTGGTGGACTAACATCCAATATCTTTACTTCTACCAACTCCTTTTTCCACAACTCCCTTTCTACTGAAGACCTTAACACAAAGGCAAATCCCAACTCTGCTTTAAGATACTCAATCATTTGTGAAATCTGGTCAATATGAAAATGAAAGGTATAGTTTTTAGGGAAAATTTCAAAAATCCAATTATTAAATATATCTCCCAGGTCCGCAAACAAAAGCTGGATATTATGTAGGTTCTTTAAAGAAATTCCCCCTGGATATATTTGATTATTTGGATGGGTTACGAGAATAATCTCTTGTCTACCGAGAACATATGACTCTACCTTTCGTGACTTACTTTTTATATATACATAGCCAATATCTAAAATTCCATCGGACAATAGCTGTAGAATTTGATTTGAATGACTAATGGTAATTTTTAAAGATGTATCACTAAACTCTGAAATATAAGATTTAGCTATGTTAGGAATAAATCCTCTATAAATAGAGTCTACGGCCCCAATATTAAGATAATCTTTATAGTGAGTCAAAATACTCAGTTTCTCTAATCCCTCATGCTCAATTAATATTAGTCTTTTAGCATAGGGCAAAAAAATTTTTCCTGCATTTGTGAGTTCTACCTTTTTATTGGAACGAGTAAACAACTTTTTTCCTAAGTATTTTTCAAGCTCCTGCATACGATTAGATACCGTTGATTGAACTACATTAAGTTTTTCAGCAGTTCTAGAAAAGCTCATGGTTTCCGATAGAATAATAAAGGTTTTATAATTATCATAATTCAACAAAGACCCCTCCTTTTCATATATATCGATAATATCGATTAATACTATTTAATATATTCGTTTTACACATCAAATATCCTACAATAAAATATAACCATAAGAAAACAATTTAAATTAGGAGGAGCCTATGTATAAATTAAACGATAGATTAAAGGGATTTTACTGTTTACGCTGTGGTAAAAAGTTTGATATAGATGATTATTTTACTGGATGCTCTTTTTGTAGTGCAGATTCTTTCCCAGTAAGCTTAGCACCCTATTACAAGGGAAGCTGCAAAATAAAAAATAATAAGAAGAGGATGCTTCGTTATGGTAATTTTTTACCCTATTTAGAATTTCCATCCCTTGGAGAAGGAGGTACACCCCTGATTGAAGCACATAGACTAGCAGAAAAATACAATCTCAAATCACTATATATAAAAAATGAGTTTCAAAATCCTACTGGCTCCCACAAGGATCGAATGAGTCCTTTCATCATTGCTAGAGTCCTTGAAATCAATCGAAAAATTATTTCAGTCGCATCTAGCGGAAATGCCGGAGTGTCTTTGGCAGCTTATTCAGCCTTAGCTGGATTAAAGTGCAAAGTTATTTCCCAAAGAAACATGAACCCTATCTGGAAAAGGGCCATTGAAACAACTGGAGCAGAGATTATTTATACAAAAACCTCCCAGGGCAGATGGGACTATATGAAAGAAAAGGTGGAAAAAGAAGATTGGTATCCAGCTACCAACTATATTACACCACCTATAGGTAGTAACCCCTTTGGTGTTGAGGGGTACAAAACTATTTCCTATGAAATCTACGAAGACCTACAGGGTGAGCTGCCAGACTGGATATTAATTCCTACTTCTCGTGGTGGTTTGCTATGGGGAATTTATAAAGGCTTTAAAGACTTAGAGGATATGAAGAAAATAGAGAAGTTTCCAAGATTAATAGCGGTTGAACCCATAGAAAGGATACAAAGGGTATTAAAGGGGGCCGATTATAGGGAGAATTTCCCTGGAGACTACGCCCTTACTCCATCTATTGGAGGAACTACCGTAACCTATCAATCCATTGAAGCTATAAAAAACTCCAAAGGATGTGCTATAAGTGTTCTACAGAAAAAGGTATATGACAATATTAAAGAGCTTTCAAGCAGCGGATTATACTTAGAATCCTCTTCGGCTACTTTAATTGGCAGTCTCAAAAAATTACTGAAACAAGGGGTTATTTCTAAAAATGATTGCGTAGTTATGATTGCTACTTCTAGTGGCTATAAAGACTTTCCTAAGGTATAAAATCAAAAGTAAAATGATAGGAGGTAGTTAAATGAAGCTTAATAATAGGATAGAAGAAATGAGGAGTGAAATTATACAAGCTACAAAATCCCTTATTAGAATTAAAAGTGTAGAGGAAAAGGCTAAGCCCAATATGCCCTTCGGCGAAGGTGTAGCAAAGGCCCTTGAGGAAGCTTTAAAGCTTTCAAAAAATATTGGCTTTAATGTCAAGAATCTAGATGGTTATGTGGGTTATGCCGAGTATGGAGGAGGAGATGATTATATTGCTGTTTTAGGACATTTAGATGTTGTTCCAGCAGGAAATGGATGGACCTATTCACCCTATGGGGGCGAAGTACACGGAGGGAAGCTCTACGGAAGAGGGGCAAAGGATGATAAGGGGCCTTTAATAGCTGCCCTATATGGTTTGAAGGTAATTAAAGACTTAAACCTCCCTATATCTAAAAGGATAAGAATAATTTTTGGAACAAATGAAGAAACGAATACAAAGGATATTCCCTACTATCTAGATAGGGAAAGACCTCCTACAGCAGGTTTTACCCCCGATGCATATTATCCCGCAGTCTATGCAGAAAAGGGTATTATCACATTTGATATAGTCAAAAATATAAAAGAAAATCAATCTACAGGTACAAAAATACTTAACATAAAAGGTGGACAAAGAGCTAATGTTGTACCCGACTATTGCGAAGTATTACTACAAACTCAGGATGCTAATTCTCTTATAAAAATAGTTAAGGCATATTCTTTAAAAACTAGATATGAAATAGAAGCCATGAAAGAGAATGGAAATATCCTTGTAAAGTCCTATGGGATTTCTGCTCCAGGCAGCTTAGTAGTTCCCGGTCAAAACGCTATCATGCAACTTTTTACCTTCTTAGATACACTAGATTTAGAAAACAAAGAAATGAAGGAGTATATTAGTTTTTTGAATCAATATATCGGAATGGAAACTAAAGGAGAATCCTTCGGTATTTACTGTAAGGATGAAACAGGGGAGCTTTCCTTTAATGTGGGTACAATAGATATGAATAATAACTGTATCCGTATCACTCTTAATATCAGATACCCTGTGACCTTTGAACTGGAACATATAATGGAGTCATTTCACCATAGAATAGAGGGCAGTTGTATAGGTATTGAAAACTTTAAACACAAAAAACCCTTATATTTTCCTAAGGATAGCTCCTTGGTAGAAACATTAATGAAAGTCTATAAAGAGCAAACAGGGATAGAGGCCGAACCCCTGTCAATTGGTGGAGGAACCTATGCAAAGGCTATGCCCAACATCATTGCTTTTGGACCCACTTTTCCTGGAAAAACCATTGTTGCCCATAAACCAGATGAATATATTGAAATAGAAGACCTAATTTTAAATGCTAAAATTTATGCCCATGCTATTTACGAACTTGCTAAGTAAATTTTACATTTTTTCCTTTAACATCTGATTTTGGTCTAGTTATTACTATAAAATTGGTCCTATTATTTCCTTCATTAATTTTAATATTCTTTTATCTATAACATTTCAGCCCCTTACCACGCTAATTGATAATCGTATATTTTTATGGACACATTTTAATTAACCCTTTAAAATATAATGAATGTTGTCGATAACTCCGACCCCTTAACATTGTTGACGACACCCTGACATAAAAAAAGAGGGGCTATAGATGAGTGACTTACAAATTTAATAAACGAAAGCAGACTCTGAGGTTTCCTTTTGAGCGATTTTTATAAATCTGTTTTACCTTCTATTACCTATCCATAAACAGATTTATAGCATGAGCCTAAAGGATTCTCAGTGGCTGCTGTAGTAAGTTAACTTTCTCAATCACTCATC
>JAKSBP010000154.1 GCA_022361035.1 Clostridia bacterium | reverse complement strand
GTGGGTCTATGAAGTAATTAGAAAATAGGAATATATATTTACTATAATTTTAAATCTAAGCATTAAGTAAAATTATTAATTTATACCTATTTAAAAGTCCTGGAAGCATCTAGTATTTTAATAGGTATAAATTAAATTTTGCCATAGATAAACAACACTAACATTTAAGATAAATTTGAAAGAAAATGATGAATTCTTCTACGTTTTTTCTTTCAAATTTATTAATCTTTAAAGTTGTTTATCTATATGTAATTTTACTTTTATTAATCTTAAGTGCTTTTTTACACTATAGATAATATCGAAGTAGAAGAGAAAAAAAGGGTCCATGTAAATAGGGTGAGAGAAGAAAATGCCTGTTAGTTGAAGGGTATAATTGTATAAAATTGCTTGTAAAAATAGATTACTCTAAGTAAGCATATTTAGTCCTCAACCTATGGTGAAGATAAAAAGATGCAAATAGAATCCAGTTAGAAAGATAGGAATAATATATACTCCACCATAAACCATGCTTCATAGCTTCTGTAAATAGTGCTATTCCTTCGAGGGCAATAGATGGTATAGTCCATAGAAAAATATGAAAGCCTACAGTTATTATTGTCTGTCTTTTAGGCAGTGTTTGTAAAAATAAATATGTAACTACAAAGTAGACCCCAAGATCATCTAAATAGACTCTAATAAGGTTTTGAAAGCTTGTCTTAGCAGGATATGACCACAAAGGATAATTGTAAATTAATAAATCTGTTGCCAGGCCTAAAATTATTGCTGCATAACAAGTTGGAGAAAAAATAAAAAACTTTCTTTTGTTACTAAAAATAATAAAAACTAGCCAAGATACTGAAAATAATATGATAGAGAATGGCATAATTATCACACCTTCCTTAATAAAATAAGCAATATTAAATATAGTATTTGCATATATGAGATAAATAGTATAAATATTATTTATTTTTAATAAAAGTTTTTATAAAGCAATATGCTATAAAAAAAGGGAAGTATAAGGTGCGATATAGGCATGGGTTGTATTATTGTAAAATTAGAAATTGGTATGGGATAATTTTATTTAAGATAAATTTTCTTTCTAAACATAATTTAAATTATGTTTAGATATAGCTTACTAAAGTTTATAAAAAGAGAGGGGAAGGTGTGATTAATGTTATATTTATTACTGTAAACTTAATATGTTGTTGAGAATCTGAACTTTGCATATAATCCAATCAAGTACGAGTAAGGCTGTAGTGAGAAAAATTAGAATGTTAATTGATATCAATGCCTTAGTCAATTTTTTATTTTTTAATACGTTAATTGCAGCTATATCTACATATTTTACCACATACACTGTAATGGAACTAAGCAAAATTCCGATAATAAAATTTTGGAGAGAGATAATTGACATTATATTACCCTCCTTTCCATAGGGAATAGATTTCATAACTTAATTCATGTAGTGAAACTATGGAATCCATGATTACCACCCCCTAAAGTCGATTTATTTAACTGCCTAGTGTAAATGGTATCTGTAGTAAGATATCCCCTCTGTAGTATTATAATGCCGATTTTACTTAGAAGGGCCAAGCCTTCTAGATAAAATTTAACTATTAGAATGGATCTCAAAAAGTAGAAAACCCAGAGGCAAATAATAGCTACCATAAAATAATTGATTAAAAAAGTAAATCAAAACAGAACGTTCTATTTACCTATATCATACTATTAAAAACTTATTATGTCAACAATATATTTTCAATTATATGGAAAATATATTGTTGATGGTATATTTTTGAAAAAATACTTTATGAAATTCGGCGGTGGTTTTTCGACTATCAGTAATAGTTGTAGGTTTTAAACTATGGACTTATAATTTTTTGAATGAAATAGCATATATAATCAAATAAAATATTTAAAATCATTTTTGGTCAGGTTTTTCTCAAACAAGCTCCCTAGACTGAATTCCTTTAACTCTATAAAGAAGAAATAGCTTAAAAGTTAAAATAAAAGCATAAAATAAAATTTTCCAAAAGGTATATGTAGAAAAATGTCGAAGTCTATTTAACATTATTAGATAATAGGCATCAATACATAGGTTAATCTTTATAAATACTAAAAAGGAGGAGATATTTTATGAAAGCAAGAAAAATGAGAGGGAGTATAAAAAACAAAATTATAATTAGTTTGATAGGCCTTAGTATTGTGTTAACCGTAACTTTAATGCTTATTTCAAATTACATGGTCGATGAAATAAAAGATGAGCTTTTAAATGAGTTGGATATTCAATTAAGGAATGATTTTGATGTTAGAGTTAAAGATGAAGTTGAAATTGTAGTAAGCATGGTTCAGCAAATCTATGATATGGTTCAAAAAGAAGAGATGACATTAGAAGAAGGAAAAAAAGTGGCAGCAGATTTAGTTCGGGGGTTGAAGTACGGAGATAGTATAGATTCTTATTTTTGGGTGGATACCTCTAAAGGTGTTAATGTTGTAAACCTTGGAAAGGATACAGAGGGAAAAAGTAGGATAAACATGCAGGATGTAAAGGGGAACTATATTGTACAGGAAATAATTGCTAATGGTATGAAACCTGGAGGAGGTTATACGAATTACTGGTTTCCCAAGCCCGGTGGAACAGAGGCTTTACCGAAAAGATCCTATAGTTTGTATTTTGAGCCCTTCGATTGGATTATTGGGACAGGTACATACGTAGATGATATAGATGAAATTGTAGGGAGTCAAAGGCAAAGGACTGAAAAACATAAAAATGAAATCATGGGAATTATGATTATATCGGGACTTGTATGCCTTGCTATAGTAGGTGTAATAGGATTATATATAGGTAAGAAAATATCTAATCCCATAATAAGCTTGACGCAACTTATAGATAGGACTGCTAATTTTGATTTGGTGTATGATTCTTCCTTTGAGCCGCTCTTGAAAAGTAATGGTGAAACTGGAATGATGGCTAGGCAGATATTTGACATGCGAAAAGCCCTAGGAAAAATAGTAGAGAATATTAAAGGGCAATCAGAAACTCTACTAAACAATGCAAGTCACCTCTCAGAAAATACAAATGAAACAGCATTATCTATTGATGAAGTAGCTAAGGCTATAGAAGAGCTAGCAAGTGGCGCAACTAGTCAAGCTGGTGAAGCCGGTGAGAGTACATTAAAATTAGAAGATTTAAATGAAAAAATTGATGGATTAATTAAAAGTACTAATTTAATAAGTAAATACATAAATGAAACAAATGAAATTAATAATAAATCACTAATTACTATGGAGGGGCTGCGAGAGAACTCTAAAGCCAACAGTGAAAAATCTAAAGAGATTAGTAAAAACATAAAGAATCTTTCTGAAAAATCCAGCTATATAGGGCAAATTGTAGGAGTTATACAATCTATAGCGGAACAGACAAATCTATTGGCACTTAATGCTGCTATTGAAGCTGCTAGAGCAGGAGATGCGGGTAAGGGTTTTGCTGTTGTAGCCGATGAAGTAAGGAAGTTAGCAGAGGAAACCGCTAGTTCTACACAGAAAATTGAAGATATCACAACGGAAATACAAAGAGAAATTGTCAATGTGAACCACACTATGGATGAAACCAAGCTCGTTGTAGAAAAATCGGATAATGCAGTTATTGAAGTAGAAAAAGTATTTAAAGAAACTACAAATGCAATTCATAAAATTACGGAACAATTGGACAGTTTAGCTGCAAATATAGATGTAGTAAATAAATATAAGGAAGATGTTACATTCTCAATACAAAATATTGCTTCAGGAATTCAACAGTCCTCTGCATCAACTGAGGAGGTATCTGCATCTATAGAAGAGCAGACAGCTACTGTACAGGAAATTGCTGATATGGCTGGGAAACTCAAGGATATAGCAAATCTTCTAGGGGATAAAGTTAATATTTTCAAGGTTTAAAAAAGATAGGAGGCAACTATAACTATTAATGAATTAAATATTAGAATCACTAATTTATCTTAATAAAATAGAGTATTATGTATAGGGTGATAGAATTAGAGGGATAATAGTAGTTAGTAGAAAATGTCCTTGACAGCCCTATATATATGTGTTATCATACAAAATAATATATTTTAATAAGCGAAGAAGAGGAAGAGTACTATTGTTTCAGTATTCAGAGAAGAGATACCTAGGCTGTGAGTATTTCTATCTGGACTTTAGGAAAACTACCTTGGAGCTATAGCTTAGTAGCCCTGTGTGAAATGCTATCGGTTGAATACCGTTATCTGTCTAAGAGTGGCATATGCTTTATGTAGTGCATGTGTTTAAATTGAGTGGAACCACGGGATTAACCTCTCGTCTCTAGAATTTAGAGATGAGAGGTTTTTTTATTGTTTAAAGACTCAAATATATTTTACAAGAGCGGCCTTATATGAAACTAAAGAAACATAAAAATGTAAAAATATGGAGAAAACATCCGGTCGAATTATGGAGTTATAACTTATAAAAAAAATTGATAGTAATGATAAAATTAATCCTTAAAGTAAAAGGTTCTGGGGCAGATTTGTTCTTATAGAGAGTTCTGTTTTCATTAGTAGGAGATTATAATAGGGCAGTATTTCAAATAGGACAGCAATTAATAAAGGGAGGTAAATTTATGTCAAGTGTAAAGATTACTCTTAAAGATGGTTCCATAAGAGAGATAGAAAGGGGCATGACTATTTATGATCTAGCTAAGTCAATTAGTGGTAGGCTAGCTAAGGAAGCCCTTGCCGGTGAGGTTGATGGTGAGGTAGTGGATTTATCATACTCTATAAATGAAGATTCAAATATTAATATATTAAGATTTGAGGATGAGAAGGGTGCAAATGTTTATCTCCATACAAGTGCCCATATTCTAGCACAGGCTGTAAAGAGACTGTATCCCGATGCGAAATTGGCGACTGGACCTGCCATAGAAAGGGGTTTTTACTATGATTTTGATGTAAAAGTACCCTTTAAGGCTGAGGATATAGTTAAAATTGAGGCAGAGATGAAGAAAATAATTAAAGAAAGTTTGCCAATAGAGAGGTTTGAACTGTCAAAGGAAGAAGCTATTAAGCTTATGGAAGAAAATGATGAGGAATATAAAATTGAAATTATCAATGAGCTTGAAGAAGGTGAAATAATATCCTTTTACAAACAAGGTGATTTTGTAGATTTATGTGCTGGTCCCCATCTCCCTAACACAAAACAAGTTAAAGCCATTAAAGTCCTTAGTACTACAGGGGCCTATTGGCGTGGGGATGAAAATAGAAAAATGTTACAAAGGATTTATGGGACTGCATTTCCTAAGCAAAAACTATTAGATGAATATTTACATCAATTGGAAGAAGCTAAGAAGAGAGACCATAACAAACTAGGGAGAGAATTGGAGTTTTTTACCACAGTTGATGCAATAGGAAAGGGACTACCCTTGTTAATGCCTAAGGGTACGAAAGTAATACAAATTCTCCAAAGGTTTGTTGAGGATGAAGAAGAAAGAAGGGGTTATAAATTAACAAAAACTCCTGTATTGGCAAAGAGTGATTTATATAAAATATCTGGCCATTGGCAGCATTATAAGGACGGGATGTTTGTAGTAGGAGACAAGGAAGATGATGAAAACGCTGTTGCTCTAAGACCTATGACATGTCCATTTCAATTTATGATTTATAAGGCTAGGCAAAGAAGCTATAGGGATTTACCGATTAGGTATGCAGAAACATCAACTTTATTTAGAAATGAATCGTCGGGTGAGATGCATGGTTTAATTCGCTTAAGGCAATTTACCATATCTGAAGGTCATCTGATTTGTACTCCAGAACATTTGGCCGATGAAGTTAGAGGTGTAGTTGATTTAGTTAACTTTATGATGAAAACTCTAGGTGTTCACGATGACGTAACATATAGATTTTCTAAATGGGATGAAAACAACAAGAGTAAGTATATTGGAAACGCCGAAACTTGGGAAAAAACTCAAGATATAATGAGAAACATTTTGGATAGTTTGAATCTAAACTATTATGAATCAGAGGGTGAAGCAGCATTTTATGGACCTAAATTAGATATACAATTTAGAAATGTCCATGGGAAAGAGGATACACTAATAACAATACAAATTGATTTTTCATTGGCAGAGAGATTTGATATGACCTATGTAGATAAGGATGGGGAAAAGAAACATCCAATCATTATTCATAGAACTTCCATAGGATGTTATGAAAGAACCCTTGCTATGCTTATTGAAAAATACGCTGGTGCATTTCCAACTTGGCTTTCACCAGTACAAGTAAAGGTTCTTCCTATATCTGAAAAATATCATGAATATGCAAACCAAGTAGTTCATAATCTCAATAGCAATAATATAAGGGTTGAGATAGATGAAAGGTCCGAAAAAATTGGTTATAAGATTAGGGAAGCTAGACTAGAGAGAATACCATATATGCTTATTATCGGAGAAAAGGAAAAGGATGAAAATAAAGTAGCAGTAAGAAGTAGGAAGAAGGGTGATGAAGGAGTTCAGGAATTGGAAGAATTCATTGTTAGAATAAAAAAAGAGGTAAATGATAAAATTTTAAACTATGAGTAATATAGATATATAGTAGTTTGCTTTGGGGAGATTAGAATTCCCTGGAATGGTTTCTACATTGTAAATTTAAATAAGTTAAACACCCCTTTTAGTAAGTGGGTGTTATTCTTTTCCACTAATTTAAGTAAGAATAGAAATTCCTAGATAATCTTCACTAATAGAATAAAAGTATTTATATAGAAGAGAGATAGAGAAAGTTAACTTACTCCAGCAGCCACAGAG
>JAKSBP010000418.1 GCA_022361035.1 Clostridia bacterium | reverse complement strand
TTCATTTTTCATAATAGATAAATGGTCATTTTCAAAAGTATAACCTAAAAGGGTAGTGGATTTTTCCTCATAGTAAGAGTCAAGGTGACTGTGAATATCAAAAAAAACAACTTCAATAAAGACATTATTGTCTATTTTTGAAATTAAATCACTTCTTTTAGAATCAAAGAAAAATTCATAATTAAAACAATTATCAACTAAAGAGTAGGTGAATTTCAAATTGTTATCATCCTGTGAAAAATTCCTATATGTCTTATATGAGTTACCTAATAGTCTATTGAAATCATTTTCATAATAAAACAGCTTTAAAGTATCCGTATTAAATTTCTTCTTCATAAAAGTTTTGTAGATATTTTGATATCTTTTGAGAGACACATATATTTCTTCTCGGGGAGAAAGATTTTCGGATATTTTTAAACCATCTAGCTCTTCAATGATTTCTTTTCTAAGCTTAAATTTTCCATTAAAGTTTACAACAGAATATGCTGTCCTAATTGAAAAGTAATTATCTATTTCAATATTACTTTGAAGCATCCTCCAGATAAGGGGGCAGCTATCAAATGATACTTTTATATAATCTTTATTTTTAAAAGTAGGCATTAATGAGGAAACAATATCCTTATCCTTTAAGTTTAATAAATATAGAGGACTATATTTCCCAAACCTAAAAGCTGCTAAGAGTAATTCATCTGTATCCTCAAAATACTCTAATAGAAGCATTATAGACATGGTAATGTCATTATATATTTTTTTAAAATCATTATATGTTTTTATTAGATTTATTTCTGGAATACTATTGAAAGTTTCTGTAATAGAAGTTTTGTTTTCATTATTATTAGCTTGATCTAATAAACTGAAAATTGTATTTTCATAAGCATCATTATGTACTTTTTTGATTCCTGAAGCTTTTTTACTAGATATATTTGCATCAATAATACCTGGTAGTAAGTTTGATGCAGGCTTGGAATCAATTGATAACTTACTGGGCTTTATTGAGATATCTGCATTATTGAGATTATCAATAATTTTGGAGGAGGTTTCGCTAAAGGAAATAGAGGAGATATCAATTTGAGTATCATTTAACTCTGAGGGAGCCCCTATATTTTCATTAGGCTCTAATTTGATAATTTTTATCTCCTTTTTCTTTTCTTTAGAGAACCAACTCTGATCTAAGAAGCCCATTTGCCCAGGAACATGATTTCCAGGAGCATCAGTGTAGTCATACTGTATATTGGATAAACTTGAATTGACTTCAGTAGTTTTTTGTTTTTGGTGTAACTGAGCTTGCTTAACAGGGTCAGTATTAACTGGTTTTTCTATTTCAAGTTTTTCCAGAGCTTTTCTAAACTCATCATGAGAACAATTATAATTTAACAATTCATCAATTGTAAAATAAATATATTTTTTAGCTTCCTTTGTTTCATTTGAGTATTTTTTTATCAAAACTTCTTTTAAATTATCCTGTTGAGAGAGCAGGGCTTCAAATATTTCTCTATATATTTTAAAAATACTGTTATTAAAAACTTTACATGATTTAAAAGTATCACAATTGATTCCTAAGGCTAAATATTCATCTAGCTTATCAGAATTATTTAATATGTAGGATAGGATGGTTTTTTCAAAATGAATATTAGCATTACAATATTTATCACTATAGGTACACTCATGACAAAAATTAGAACAATTATATTTGTCTGTTATTATGGTACAGCTCATATCATCAGAGAAATTAAGATATTTTGTTAGACTTAAGGAAGAATCACTTATAAGAGATCTTCCTTCACAAAACTTTAAAAAAGCCATAACCTCTTCATAATTAAAATCTCTATTCTTACAAAATGATATTGCAAACTCTTTCATGTCAATATCGGAAACCTCTTTAATGTAATCAAAACAAACTGGGTGTTTAATTGTAAAATCCACTTTTTCTAGAAACAATGTTATCACAGAATTTAGGGCAAAAGTTTACTCCTTTAGAAGTGTAAATTATAGCCCTTAGCTCTGCTGCCTCCTTTCTAAAATATATTTACATACATCAGAGTTTTGGATTACTCAAATTACAGGAAGTATGAATCATATAACTATCTTACAAAACGAATTTAAAAATTGTAAACCTTATATTGACTAAAATTAAATTTGATTGATATTATAAGGAAAATTAGGGTCTTTAAGTATATGAACCGGGGAGATATTAAACATAAAGTATGATAAAAAGGGGCCCCATTAAATTATGAAAGACATAAAAGGTCCAAAGAGAAGATGTAAAGTCTAGAGAAGATTAATTTCTCAATATAAATGTAAGGAGGAAAGATAGTGGATGTATTAATTACAGATAATAAGAGAATTGCAGAGAACATGGCCAAGGTACTAAAAGTTCCTTTTGATGTTACTAAAAGCATGTTTATAGATAATGAAATAGCTATTATTGATATAGGAGATGATTTTTTTAATATTGAAATAAATCAAGTAGGGAAGAGGATGTTAGGGTTTACAATAAACGATAAAAAAATAACTATTTCAGTAAATGTTAAAGAATACACAGAGGTCAATAAAATAAACAAATTATTAAAACAAATTGATAAAATGAAGATTTATAACTGCTGTAGAAGTAATCCAAAGGGACAATTTAATTTCCAGATTATAAAGTTTTTATGCTTTCCACAAGAAGAATATATAAAAAGAATATGGTTTACTAAACAGAATGTCAAAGACATAAAAGAAGCTTTAAATAATCCAAAAGATAATGAAGATTATAAATCTCTTGCATATGGATACTTAACGGAATCAATAATTGATAAATATTGGTATTATCGAAGTAAAGATATCACTAAAACAGATACAAAAATTAATATAAAAAATTTATTCTTATTAAAACTTATATGGGATAGAGAAAAGGTAATAAAAAAGTTTGAATCTAACAGCTATTTTAGAATACAAGTCTTATATAATGAGGATATGACAGGAAAATGGTATGATAGATGTAATAATGATAGGCTATATTCGCTAGATGAAGTAAAAAGTATTATTGGGCATATTCAAAATAAGGATATATTTATAACAAAAGCAGAGGTCAAGATATCTGAGAAACAACAACCACTTTTGTATAATCAATCAGATATATTAAAAGAAATCATAAAAATAAAAGCAATTGATGAAAATAAGTACAAAAATGCACTAAATAAATTATATATAAATGGATACATATCAAATCCTAATACTAATAGTAGGCACATTAAAGAAAATATGAAAGATGAACTGGTTAGGATTTTAGAATCGGTTAAACAAGCTCCAGAATATCATCCTTACATAAAATATATTACTCATATAAACTATGGATTTGTCGACAAAGTATTCAATGATAAATACGTAGACAACAACCATGCGATACTCCCAACTACTAAAATACCCCTAAATATATATGATTTAACGGAAGAAGAATCACTAATATATGACCTTATAATAAAAAGATTTCTAACAATGTTTATGGATAAGCAAAAAATTGCTAAAATAAGTGTCAAGGGAACGATTGATACGGATAATAAAATAAAAACTGAAAATATAAAAACTATTAATGAGGGTTTTAATCTTGTTAATCTAAGAAATATCGATATATACCAGCTTATTAAAGATATAGAAGAGGGAAAAGATACAAGACAAAAAATAAACATCAAAGCGGGGGATGTCTTTAAAATATTAAAAGTTGAAGTAGTAGATGATGGAACCCGACCACCAAGTAGGTATAGAAAATCCACACTCATAAAGCTTATGGATAATTGCGGAAAAGCTGTAAAGAGTGAAGAAAAAAGAGTTCAATTGAGAGCCTTAGGAATTGGAAGAACAGAAGACAGGCCAGATATAATACAAAACTTATTAGATAGAAAATATATAGAATTAAAGGAAGATAAGATATATCTAACAGAATCAGGTGAAGAAATAATAAAAAGTGTTCCAAATAGGCTGCTGTCCCTTAAGATTTTGGAAATTTTCAATACAAGAATAGTTAATGTAAATAAGGGAATAGAAGAATTAACAATAGTCATTAAAGAACATCTTGAATATATAGATAAGATACTAAAAGAGAGTCCGAGAGCATATAAATTTCTTTCGATTAACTATAGGGAAGTATTAAGCAAATATTCTTGTCCATATTGTAGTAATGAACTAAAAGATAGGGGAGAGTTTATTGGATGTAAAGATTGGAAAAATTGCAAATTTAAATTACCTAAAGTCAAAAAAGGTTATATACTCAAAGAAAAAGACCTAGAAAGTCTAATAACAATAGGCAAAACAGATTTAATAGTTGGATTTCATTTTAAGAATACGAAAAAAGGGAAAGCGTATCTTAAAAGAAATGATAATAAGAAGTGGATTGAATTTGAATTTTTAAATAAAGTTAAGCAGAATAAATGATTATATTCATAGCATACATATATATGCGTTACACCATGTAAAAAACAAATAAAGGATTTTAGAGTAAATTATTTTTGGAAGGTAAATACCTTCTTTTTTTATACATAAAAAAACATGTGTTATACTAAAATTAAAAGGAGATGGATATATTTGGCTTGTACAATAAAAACAATAAAGACAATAACAAAGTTAGTTTTTGCTTTAACAGGACTAATACTTGCTTTAAAAAGTCTTATAACTGTAATAATAGTAGCAATAAAGTAAAAACAAAAAGCAGGTCCCTACACCTGCTTTTTGTTTGAGTACGTTTGGCTCGTACATGTTTCTTTTAGTTACAACTCCATTCTATCATGAATTTAACTAACTTTGCAAATACATCCATTTTATTAGATATCAATTAGCTGGACTAGTTTTTGTTTATTTAAGGATTGTAATATTTATAAAAACTAAAATTTGAATAAAAAGGGTATTCGGAAAATAAGATTGAAGTAAAATTATTCCAATCCCCCTACATTAATCACGCAAATCGGAATATAGTATTTTTAAATTGGTATAATATAATTAGAAGATATTAACAATAAGGAAGGATGATTGATTGTGAATTTTACAGAGCAAGAAAAACAAATAGTGACAGCCTTTGATTACCAAATATTCAACAATGGAATTAAGGATATATACTACAATAACTATTATAGAGAAATGTTCGATTACTTTGATATTTTGGCTAAAGAAGGTTCAGAAATAAGCTTAGAAGTATCAAAGATGATTAAAAGAGCTTTTATTTTAATCATAGAATTAGATAGATTCGGTGAATATAAAGACCCTGAATATAATATGGCAGATACAATATTTTCATGGGAAAAAGAGCTTAAAAGTATAGAGAATCATTATTATTCTCTATCCGAAGACTTTTTAAATAAATTTCATATAAAAAAGGTAAAGGAATCAATTAAACCATGTTACGACTATTAAAGCATATTTTAAAGGAGGTACTCTTTTAAATGTTTAAAGCTATAAGAGATTTAATGAAGAAGCCTATAAATTTTAATGTATCTATACAAAAAGTGGAAGAAAATGTTCAAGGTCAATTTATCGAATTTGATAAGGATAATACTAATTTCAAGCAAAGCATTATATTAGGTAAGACCCAAAGTAGCTCAGAGCATACTAAAAAATTAATGATAGCCAATAAAGCTATGAATGGTGATAGCTTTATTGTTATAGATAGTCCCTGTGGTGAAATTGAAGAATTAGCTAAGAAAATCAGAGTAGAGTATAAAGTATCTAAAATAACTAAGGTTATAAAAGTAGAAAGACAAGAATCTCTAGAAAACATACTAAAAAACTTTTCTAAAAAAGCAAGAAAGTCTCCTGAATTACCTAATTATATAATAGGTCAAAGACTAGATGGTAGTCCTTATTCTATTTTAGATTATGATAATAAATTAAGTGATTAATACGTGTTTGAAAGGAGTAATCATATGAATACATTCATTTTAGGAAGTTCGTCAAATTATTATGGTAAATATAAGGAAAAATTAGGAATAAGAGATAAAGCCTCCTTTGATATTTTTCTTAAAAAATTAGAGAATAATGACGTTGAAAGAAATTGTGGTGGAATGGTTCAAACGAGATCATGTAGTAAAATTGCAAAAACATTAAGATGTTTTAAGATTGAATTTAAAGAAGATTATCATGATAATTTGATTATAGATGATTTATCATCTATAAATGCCTATGTATTCTCTGGGAAAAAAACGAATATGGAGGTGCTTTTATGGGTGACAAAAGGAATTGTTGAAGAACTAGCTGATAAAATAGATGAAAACATAAGATATGGTGGCTTTATAGATAATGAATTTTTGTGTAATGTCAGAGATTTTTTTCTTAACACATATATAACGATTAAGGGCTATGAGTTATTGAATGATAGAAAAAAAGGGTACTAATATGGATATATTAAATTTACATGAACTAAAAGCTGTAAATATACAAGAAAACGACACCGATTACCTAATAACAGCAACGGAACAACCTTCTGTGATAGCCTGTACCCATTGTGGTACTATAGAAGATTATCAAAGATTTGGTAAGAAAGAGCATTTATTCATGGATACACCTATCCATGCTAAAAGAGTTGGTATACTCCTTAAAAGACAAAGGTATCGTTGCAAGGCATGTAACGGTACTTTTTTTGCTAATATTGAGGATTTAGACAGCAAGAGAAACTGTACTAGAAGGCTTATAGAATACATAGAAAAGAAGGCCCTTAGACAAACCTTTGTTAGCATAGCTGATACTGTAGGAGTTGATGAAAAGACAGTTAGAAATATATTTAGGGACTATATAGAAAAACTAGCAGAGACAGTAGAGTTTGAAATCCCTAGAATCATGGGGATAGATGAAATTCATATCATATCTAAACCCAGGTGTGTTATAACAAATATAGAGCATAATACCA
>JAKSBP010000312.1 GCA_022361035.1 Clostridia bacterium | reverse complement strand
TATATTTTTGTTTTTTTCCCAATTTAATAAAATAGGAATTATGGTTGTATTCTTAAACATTTGATATTCAATCTCTGGATCATCCTGCACCATAAAACAAACGCTATCATCTTTAACCAATAGATCCTTTGTTTTTAAGAACGTATTCAGCATTGTAGTTTTTCCGGATGCCATTTCTCCAGTAAACATTACATTGAATTTTAACTTTATAATAAGCTGTATAAGTTTTACTGCTTCTTCAGGGATAGTCGATAGCTGAGTTAATTTATTAAAACTATAATCCTTTACTACATACTTTCTAAATACCATACGTGTTTTTCTTTCTTGCCCTTGTCGATTGTATATTGTTACACGAATATTATTATTTGTATAGACTTCTTTATAACTGCCTTTATGGTCTTGTAATTCCTTATTTATAAGTAATAATTTTTGCTCTATTCTATCTATTTCATCATCACTGATGGTTTGTTTTTGTCTAAAAGTTCTCCCATCTTTTTTTAGAATAATGTTATTTCTATCAATAATTAAATCTGTAGCATTATTTCCTTCTTCTTCTATCCAGAAGCTGATCTTAGGATATCCCCATATCTCATGATAAACCGCATCAGTAAGATTTTTATAATAAAAAGGATATTGCATTTTTGTTTTATTATTATTTTTAATATATTGTTCTATTAGGTTATAATAATATTTCTTCTCCCCCGTTTTGCCTATCATTGCATTACTTTGACGATTTAGAACATCTTTATGATTATCGTACTTGTTCATTTCTTCAGTAGTCATATTATCAAAGTAATCCTTTATTTCTTCACATAATTCATTAAACACTTTATCATTGTTTAGCCTTTTATAAACCTCGCTCTTATTACTATTTAAGTGTTTTTGTATTTTACTGTAATAAGATTCTTTTTTTAATACTTTTAATACCTCTGCTTCTAACATTCTAACCTCTCCCTTCTAAAATACTTTCTATGCTGCTTATATCTGTGGTTTCTTTTCTAATTTCCTTATGTGCTATACTCTTAAGACTTCTATATAAAGAAAAAACACCTTTATCTTTTTCTACTATAAGCGTAATTAATAAAGCATTGGTCATAAAGGTTAAATAAATAATTTTATAAAGTACTTTTGCTATAAAGTCATATTTTTTCGATATACTTTTCTTTACTGCTTTTTCTATTTTTCTATATATTTTTTCATCATCATCTATATAGATCATATTGCTTTCTGCTTTATTAATGGTAATTCTTAAGTTTTTACTAAAGTTAGATGTCCCACCAATTTTGTTTATTATTTTTACCCCATTTTCAGTTATTTTTGCATTAATGTGTACAGTCATAATCTATGCTCCTTAATTCTTATATCAGATCACTTACTTCATCCTTTTTCTTTTCTTTTTGTAAAATATCTTCGATGATGCCTGAGACTACTTTGTCCTCATTTCTCTTTTTAAGGTAGATAGCAGACTTTTCTTCTAATCCTTTCATTATTTTTCTATAATCTTCTTTGCTTATAGATTTTTCTTTTTTCATTAAAATCATTTGAATTAGAAGGAATGTGGACGATATCTCAGTCAAGGCTTTCTTGAATAAAATCATTATTCTATTCCCTTGTTTTTCTGACTCAGTTTCCACTGCATTATTAACAATCTTGGTCAATTCCTCATAATCAAATATGTCATCTTGACGCTGTTGCAGTTTAAATCCGTCTATAATAAGATTTTGCATTATAAGTGACCTATTATCTTCTTTTGTAACAAGCTTATCTATATTTTCTAGCAAATCCTTATCTATTGTAATAGAAATTTTTTTTTTCATTGATTTATCACACCTTATGCTTTTACTAGGAATTATACTGGGCGTTTTTTATTGCGTAAACCAATTTTTAATATACAAATAAAAAAAGACATCTTCTTAGTGTCTTCTGCTACTTTAACTAAATTTATTATCACTAGATATTAATTCATCTAAGTCTTCTATGGATATTCCTAAAAAGTTCATGGTTTGCTTTGTTGACATGTGCAGACGGTTAGAAACAATTTTAAGAGATTTTTTTGTTATTAATAGATTGTAATAATATGTTTTTATAAGATTATTTACGTTTAGATACTTTAATTTATCATTATTCTCAAGATTATATTTATCTATATACGTTTTAGTAGTGTATATGGTATTTTTATTAAGAATATTTCCCCTAACAGTTTTTAGGATATAATCATCTTCATTTAATCTTCTATTATTTAAGTAATTTTCTATAAAAAATTTATCTTCTTGATTTAGCATATGATTGTTTAAATCTAGAAATTTTCCATTCTTGAATAGATCCTTTACTCGTATCTTATATATATCTTTATTTAATTTATTATACTTATCACTTTCCAGTTTAGTAAAAAGTAAAAATAGTATATAAATATCTTCTCTTACTGATTTAAAAATTATAGAGTACTTTTCTATTTCAGGGCCATTATAGTATAATCTCTCCATTTTTCTCTCCTTCATTTAATCTCCAAGCGTTTCATGTGCGGCTACTCTAACAATTATAGTGTTAGAAAAAAGTTCATTAAAACTATTGTATTTTCCTATATCTATTGTCGTACATACTGTTGGGTAATTAATTGTCTTAATGTAACTTTTAATATTATCTTTAAACTGATATGGATAAGATATATCCTCTTGTTTTTGAAAAACGCCATCCTTATAAACTGTCAATTTATTATTTGCATCAAAATAATAAGACGTATATTCTACTTTTTCCTTGAATTTATCTGATTTACCTATGAAGTACATTGAATCATTTAGATTTAAGTTAGTTTTTATGACTTCTTTTATTGCCTTATTTCCTTCCGTGTGATTATATATTGTTTCTCCTGTTCCGAAAGCATATTTATCTACATAAAGGACTGCTGCACCTGATGCAAGCTCACTAATCCTTTTAAGCTGATTATAGGTATGATTAAGTTCATAATATTGGACCAATCCTAGTAATACTTGTACAGAAAAAATTAAAAAAGCTATTCCAAAGAAGAATTTTTTCACGCTAATCACCTACTTAAATCTTTATCTTTTTTTGTTTCTTTTTCCTTGCTCTGATGTTTACTTATCTTAACTTTAAATGCGTCTAATGCTTGTTTTTTATTCTCATGGACAGCATTTATAAATACGTTATTATCCCTTTTGGATACTCCAAAAAGGCCTTTATATTCTATTAAATAATACCGTTCTTCTCCAAGTTGACCTATTAATTTAATACTATTAAAGACCGGTTTTAATTCAAATTTTTTTGTTTCTAAGTTTATAATCCCTTTTTTCTGATCTTTATTCGTTACTTCTATTAGATCCTTCTCTATATCTCTTAAATCTGTAAATTCTTCATCCATACTTTCTATTTTGGCATTGTTGATAAAATTCATTTTATACTTATTATCTTTTTGTGTTATTATTGCATTTTTTACAGCTGCTGCATTATCGCAATTTTCATAAATATAATTACTATTATT
>JAKSBP010000205.1 GCA_022361035.1 Clostridia bacterium | reverse complement strand
TAGAAGGTAAAACAGATTTATAAAAGAGTCTCTGATGAAGATTTATAAAGAAGACTCTTTTGAAACACATATACGAAAATTATAAATACATCTATATATTCAAAAGATCTATAATTTCCTATGTGTTATAAAAATTGCTCTAAAGGAAATCTCAGAGTCTGCTTTCGTTTATTAAGTTTGTAAATCACTCATCTATAAACAATTACATGTTCTTATTTCTAACAAACTCTTTTTGTACTTCGTCAAGCAAATCTTCATTTACAATCAAATCATAAGCAGAACCAGCTAAAATTTTTGTTGCTAAGACTTCTGCCCTATGTGCTTCTTCTGATTTTCCCGCTTGGATGTACTCTTCTGAATGAGAAGATGTTCCCTCTGGTACAAAAGCTACTCTTATACAGGAACCCGGTAATAAATACATAACATTTCCAAAATCAGTAGAACCAGTTTTTTCTCTTGGAGGTCTTATGCAAGGTGCTTCAAGATGCTCAGCATTATCCATAAGAATTTTATTTAAGGATAATACAGGAATTTTATTATCCATTGACTTTTGATTAATAATTTCGTATTCCGTTTCAGTTATTAAGGCTGCTCCTTTTACAATTTTTTTAAATCTTTCAATTACCTTGTCTAGGTACACTCTATTGTAAGATCTCAGGATAAATTCACCGGAAGCAAATTTAGGTATTACATTAGGTGGGCCTCCACCGTCTCTAATTGAATAATGTATTCTCACATCATCTTTAACGTGTTCTCTGAAGAATTCAATTCCATTTGTCAGCATAAGCAAACCATCCAAGGCACTTCTTCCTTCTTCAGGTTTGATTGCGGCATGTGTACTTATTCCATGAAAATTTACTATAAAATTACTTAGAGCTAAGGACTTTACATCTGTCGTAGTAGTAGGGCCAGCATGCATCATTAATGCCACATCAATGTCTTTAAAACAACCTTCTTTTATCATTTGAATCTTACCACCAAAGGTTTCTTCAGCCGGTGTTCCATAAACGATTATTTTATAAGACCTATCCTTTAAAATCTCTTTTAGAGAAACTGCAGCATATACTATAGCTGGTCCCTGCATATGATGTCCACAAGCATGGCCTATTCCTTCTATGGCATCATATTCACACAATAAGCCTATAGATGGACCATTTTCACCAGACTCATAAACAGCTCTAAATGCTGTATTCAAGCCTGCAAGAGGCATTTCTATCTTGAATCCATTTGCCGACAAATATGATGTAAGTAGTCCTACTGCTCTATACTCTTCTCCTCCCAGTTCTGGGTTATCAAAAATATAATCTGACATCTCTATAATTTCTAATTTTTTCTTATCTATAAACTCAAAAATTTTATGTTTCATTTTTCCTCCTCTTGATTTTATATTTTAATATAGTATTTAAAAAGGTCCATACCCTACTACATATGCTATCAAAAGTATAATTGAGCCAGTTATTACCCAAATGCCAAATAATTTTGCCATGTATTTTATCCATCTATCATAGGGGATATTTGAGATTGCAAGCATACCCATCAATGCTGAAGAAGTAGGCAATACATAGTTTGAAAAGCCATCGCCAAAATTAAATGCTAAAACCGATGTCTGCCTTGTCACCTCAACGATATCTGAAACTGGAATCATAATTGGCATAGTAACTGCTGCTTGACCACTTCCAGATACGATAAAACAGTTTACTATAATTTGTGATATAAACATACCTACAGCCCTAAATGGACCAGGGAAATACATTAGAAGAGATGAGAGTGATTTAACGACTGTATCCAATATATTTCCATCTGATAATATAATAGATGTAGTTCTAGCAATACCTATAACCATTGCTCCAAACACTAGTTTTTTAGCTCCATTTACGAATTCTTTTGCAATTTTACTGGGTCCCATTTTTCCAGCTAGTCCACCTAAAATTGCCATCCATATAAATACAGCTGAATTGTCATTAGTTTTCCATCCTAATTTAGCACCACCGTACATAATAAAGGCAAAACAAATTACCACTACTAAAAGTACTAAATAATGCCTTGGTTCAACTTCAGAAAGCTCTTCAACATCATTTGCGTTTGAACGCTCTGACTGTTCCAATTCATATACAATACTTAAGTTTGGATTACTTCTTACCTTCCTTGCATATTTTACAATATAAATATTTGTTATTACAAGAAATAGGACTAAACTAAAGAATCTAAAGGCTATGCCAGAAAACATTGGGAGTTCGGCAATAGTTTGTGCTACTCCAGTAGTATATGGGTTTAGCGTTCCAGTACTGAATCCAATTGCTCCGCCAAGCATAACCATTGATACACCTACAAGTGCATCGAATCCCATATTTCTTGCAAGGATTATTGCTATAGGTGCAAACCCTATAAATGTGTTAACTCCCATTGTAGTGCATGCGAGAGCAAATATTGTTGTAAAAGCTGGAATAACAATGTTTTCATTCCAGAGAATTTTTTTACAAGTCTTCCTGTAAAAACTTGAAAAACGCCGGTTGAAATTATAACTTGAAATGCTCCACCTACAATTAAAATAATAAAGATAATACTGCTCGATTTATTAAATGATTCAACAATTTTACTAGGAATGTCAAAAAAACTTATGGGAGTATTTTCAATATACTGAAATTTATCAGCAATTACAATTGTTCTTCCCATACTTTCGTCTTTAATTCTTTCGTATTGTCCTGCAGGAATGATGTAAGTTAGTAAAGTAGCCAAAATTACAATAGACATTATTATTACATAAGTATGGGGAAAAGAAAATTTTTTAAAGATTTTTTTAGCGTTCTCTTTTTTTATTTGACTCATATCAAAGTGCCCCCTTATTAAATAAATCAAGTATAAGTTATGATACATAATTAATTTGGTCCATATAAAGACATGTCTTTAAATTAAAATATCATAAATTTTCTTAATTTTCAATATATTTATTAAATTATTTATAAAAAAAATTCCTGATAATCAGGAATCATATTTAAGTTTAGTGTAAATCTATACTATATATTTTTTTAGGTCTACCTTTTTTCTTTTCACTTTTTTTACCAATGATACTTGCTACCCCAGCAAATTCGAGTTTATTAATTATTCTTCCAGCACTCCTTGGGGTTATATCTAAGTATTTCGCTAATTCTTCAGTATCAAATGTATTATTGCTGGAATGTTTAATGATGGCCTTTAATTTAGATAGGTATTTTTCACTAACTCCAGTTTCCTTCGACACTTCAGTAATTCTTGGATCAACAGAAATTAAATTATAAGATAAATTATAGCTGTTTTTCCCAAATATAGGGCCAGTAATAGTTGAATCCTCTTCAACAATGTAGCACGAATTTTTAGATTCTTTTATAGCATGATTCAGTGCAATTTTTGAATTGCTTTCAGCCTTAGTAACAGTATCACCGTATCCAATACCTAAAGAAAATGACAATTTAAGTTTTTCAATCTTTTCAACTAGCCATCCGAACTTTTCCTCAATTGTACTAATACTTAAAAAGCCCCTTGTAGTAAATATCATGTATTCGTTTCTCCCAAACTTGAAAAAAGACCCTTGATTTTCTTGTGTATAATCTATGAGTATTTTATCAAATCTATTTATTAATTTTAAATAATTATACTTTAAATAAGTAGTATCATTAATATCCTTTATTCTTATTGTCTGTACAGCAACTTGCATACTTTTTATCTTTTCAGTTTTGGCTAATTCAATAGCTTTTTTTATGCTCTCTCTAATTAAATACCTTGATGTAAGAATTCTATACACAGGAACCCCATCTTTAGAAAGTCTTTTATAAGTTTTGTAATTGGAAGTAACACTTGCACTTGTTTTTCCTTCCTTCCACAAATCAAAATGAAATTTATAGATTTCATCCAATGATGTTTTTGAAGAATCCGGTGATAGATAAATATTTTCTATTGGAATTTTTAACAATTGCAAAATCTCCAATATTTCATTTCTTGGAGATCTGTCAATGCTGACTTTAGTGTAATCAATATTTTCATCTCTCATTCTCCATAAAGTTTCTATTAATGTTTCATTTGATTTGGAAATAGAAAAATATGGTTTGCATAAATCTATATTATTTTTAATAAAGCTATATGGATATTGACCTGTAACCATAAGAACTTCTATGGTGTCCCTGGTATTTTCAATAAAATTCGATATTTCGTCTAGTTCGTCATATACACAGAAAGTGAATTCTGCTATATTTTTAAATTCTATGGAGATTTTTTTTATCATCTCAATAGAATCGTAAACACCTATTACACCTATTTTTGTTTTCATTGTTTCCTCCCATTAACAAATATAAACATACTCTAGACTTGTAAAATAAAATCAAAGAAATACATATATAACATAATCACTGTATCTATGGAAAATATTTAAAATAAAGTGTACTTTAAATAACAGTCTATTTAAAGCTGGTATTCTTATTATAATCCTTCTCATTTATATTGAACCTTGTTATTCATATTTTAACATCACTTTTTTTATAATTCAATTTATATCTTACTAACTATCTCTTTATAAAGTACTTATTTTACAGTCTAAAGGAATATAGGATGTTTCTGACAGTTATGTTTAAAAATAATTATTGACAAGTAGCTAAATATAGGATTATAATGACAGAGAATATGATAATGATAATCATTGGCGATAAAGCTTTTAGCTTCAAAAGAAATAGAAGCTAGGTCATGGTTTGCTATAGCTTGTTTTTGCTAACTATGCTATCCCCTAGAATAGAGAAAAATCGTAAAAATATCATGAATTAGAAAGTACTGAGGGAAGTATGTAGAATTCACATGAAATCGATAGGGATTTTCCCGTACATAAATCAATGTCCGTCCTTAAATCTATTACAAGGAGAGTAGAAAAATGAAAAAGATATTAATTCCTATCCTACTAGTATTTATACTAGTTTTTAGCGCTTGCAGCAATCAAGTAGCGGAAGAAGAGAATGCTTCAGATATACAGAGTACTGAATCGGAGATTATCATATATGAGTCAGAAAATGGGCCCATTGAGGTTCCTGCTAAGCCACAACGTATTGTAGTTTTAAACTCCTTCATTTCAGGGAATGTCATGGCTTTAGATGGAAATATTGTTGGTATAGATGAATGGTCTAAACAAAATCCTCGATATGAAAAATACATTGAGGATGCTATAGTAGTATCTGAAGAAAGCTTAGAAAAAATTGTTGAATTAGAACCAGACCTTATTATTGCCCCTTCATCTAGTAAAAATATCGATAAATTAAAGGTAATTGCTCCTACTGTAACCTTTACCTATGGAAAAGTAGATTATTTAACACAGTTTTTGGAAACTGGTAAACTACTAAACAAAGAAAAGGAAGCACAAGCTTGGATTGATAATTTTAAGTTACGTGCACAAAAAGCGGGAGAAGAGATTAAGTCAAAAATTGGAGATGATGCAACGATTTCTGTTATAGAAAGCTTTGAGAAACAGCTTTACGTATTTGGTGATAATTGGGGAAGGGGTACAGAAATTCTTTATCAAGAGATGGGATTAAAAATGTTGGATAAAGTGAAGGAAATGGCTATAAAGGATGGTTATTATGCATTGTCACCTGAGGTCCTTCCAGAGTTTGCAGGTGACTATATAATCTTCAGTAAAAATCCAGAGGCTAACCACTCATTCCAAGAAACAGATACCTATAAAAACATTCCAGCCGTAAAAAATAATCGTGTATTTGAAGTTAATGCTAAAGAGTTCTATTTTAATGATCCAATTACCTTAGAATATCAATTAGATTTCATTAAGAAAAGTTTACTTGGTGGATAATCCTATAAGAAGAATTCTTAGTGTAAGGATTCTTCTTTCTGTATAGTAAAAGTTTATTAATCCTTAAAG
>JAKSBP010000279.1 GCA_022361035.1 Clostridia bacterium | reverse complement strand
TTTGAAACACATATACGGAAATTATATATATCTATATATTTAAAAGGTCTATAATTTCCTATGTGTTATAAAAATCGCTGGGAAGGAAACCTCAGAGTCTGCTTTCATTTATTAAGTTTGTTAGTCACACATCTATATAGGAATTTCATTTAATTCTTTGACAAATGTCGAAGTTCTTGACTGTAAGAATTAACACCATGAGTGAAATTGTATGTTTTCATTTTATTTTTTACAACAGTATAAGGGGAAACCCTAAAAATTCATAAAATTTTCACACTATGATTAGGGAGGAAACTATGAACAATCTATTAAATAAAATCGAAGAAACATATGGATTCCTAAAGGGAAAATTTAATTTTGAGCCTGAAATAGGTTTAATTTTAGGTTCGGGCCTTGGAGTCTTAGGAGATGAAATTGAAAATCCTTTATATATACCCTATGGTAACATACCCCATTTTCCAGTATCTACAGTTGAGGGCCATGCAGGTAGATTTGTGATAGGTACATTACAAGGGAAAAGAATTATTGCGATGCAGGGTAGATTTCACTACTATGAGGGCTATAGCATGGAAGATGTAACCTTTCCAGTGAGGGTTATGAAAAGACTTGGTGTAAAAACCTTGATTGTAACTAATGCTGCCGGTGGAGTAAATAAAAGCTTTGAACCGGGAGATTTAATGATTATCAATGATCACATCAACCTTGCCTTCGATAATCCTTTAATTGGAAGAAACTACAATGAACTAGGTACTAGATTTCCAGATATGTCTAGGGCCTATGATAAAGAATTAATTGAAAAGGTTATGGAGGTTGCTAAAGTCAATAATATCGAGTTAAAACAAGGGGTTTATACCCTCTTTACAGGGCCATGCTACGAAACACCTGCGGAGATTAGAATGGTTAGGCTCCTAGGAGGGGACGCTGTTGGAATGTCCACAGTCCCTGAGGTAATAGTTGCTGCCCACAGTAAAATCAAAGTTATAGGGATTTCCTGCATAACTAATATGGCAGCGGGAATTTTAGACCAGCCCCTATGCCATGAAGAAGTTGTTGAAACTGCTGCTAAAGTTAGAGAAACTTTCATAACCTTAGTTAAAAGAGTAGTTGCAATATTATAGGTATGTGATTATGGAGTTAAACTTTTTTTGAAATAGAATTTTTATTGAAAATATATATGAAAATTTAAGTAAAGATTTTAATTTATACCTATTAATAAATTTAAAAATAGGTCTTATAAATATGTAATAGAAAAGTTTTTTTACATTGTAATTAAAACAAGATTATTTTCTCATGCATAAGCTATTCTTTCAATGGAAACCATAAAACTAAGAAAGTATTTAGGAGGAGTAGAGATGAAAAAAATTTATGCTGGGAAAAAAATCTGTTATTTGATTGTAGTGACTTTGCTATTTATTAGTTCTTTTACTTACTCTAGTGCCAATGAATTTAGTGTGAATGCAAAATCTGCAATTTTAATAGATGCTGGAACAGGAAAAATATTATATGAAAACAATAGTCATGAAAAGCTGCCCCCCGCAAGTGTTACCAAAATAATGACCATGCTCCTTGTGATGGAGGCCCTAGAAAATAAGCAGATTACTTTGGAAGACAATGTGACTATTAGTGAACATGCTTCCAGCATGGGAGGCAGCCAGCTTTATCTTGAACCTGGGGAAATAAGGACAGTAGAACAGCTCATGAAGGGTGTAGCAATAGCCTCTGCCAACGATGCATCTGTTGCATTAGGTGAACATATTTCAGGTAGTGATGAGCTTTTTGTAAAGAGAATGAATGAGCGTGCAGCTCAACTAGGCATGAAGAACACACAATTTATGAATACAAATGGATTGCCCGAGGAAGGTCATTATACCTCAGCCTTTGATATATCATTGATGTCAAGGGAGCTATTAAAGCATCCCAAAGTACATGACTGGTTAACAATATGGATGTCTTCAATGAAGGTAGGTAAAAAGGGAAGATCAACCCTTGAACTCACTAATACAAATAAACTAATAAGATTTTATCCAGGTGCTAACGGTATTAAAACTGGTTTTACTCAGGAAGCTAAATTCTGTCTATCAGCATCGGCCATAAGGAATAATTTTACATTAGTTTCAGTTGTAATGGGTTCCCCTACTTCAAAAATAAGATTTGCTGAAGCTAGAAAGCTCCTAGATTTTGGATTTGCAGCCTATAACTCAGTTCAAATTGCCCAAAAAGACGAAGTCTTTGATGAAATTACAGTAGAAAAGGGAAAGCTCACCAAGGTTAAAATTGTAGCTAAAGAAGATTTAAAGGTTCTAGTTAAGAAAGGTGAAGAAAACAATGTTCAAAAAGAAATGATAGTACCCAAAACAGTGAAAGCCCCTTTTGAAAAGGGTGAGAAGGTTGGAGAAATAGTAGTTACAAACTCAAAGGGAGAAAATCTTGGCAAAGTTGACCTTATTACAGAAAACTCATGTAAAAAGGCTTCCATATTTGACACATTAGGCAAAATGTTAAAGAATATAGCACAATAGAATCCATGATTTATATCATGGGTTTTTTGTTGAGCAACATAATATGATTATAGTTAACAATAATCATATTATGCTATTATCCTAGTATCGGTTATGTTATAATATGACTGTTATATCATAGATTAGCTTATTAGGTTGAGTTAATAATGATTCATTTGTATGACATTTATAAATGAGACTTTACAATTGGTTACATGACTATTAAAATTATTAGGAAGGATTAAATAAAAATTCTAATTTAATGGGGTTATATCTATGGATTATGAGATAAAACTTGAAGCCTTTGAGGGGCCCTTTGACCTATTGTTTCACTTGATAGAAAAAAATGAAATTGACATATACAATATACCTATATCAGATATAACGGAGCAATATCTTGATTACATAAATCAGATGAAGGATATCGATATGGAGGTAGCCAGTGAGTTTTTAGTAATGGCTGCAACCCTTCTTGAGATTAAATCAAAAATGCTTCTGCCAAATCCCGTTGAAGAGCAGCTGGAGTTTGACGTGCAAGGATTAGACCCTAGAAGGGATTTAGTTTTAAAATTAATAGAATATAAGAAATATAAAAATATTGCAGATTTTTTCAAGGAAAGGGAAGATATATACGGGAAGGTTCATTTCAAGCCCCAGGAACAATTGGAAGAATTCATCAAGGAGGATGTCGTAAAGAAGACCGAGCTAAACTTAGAAGAAGAAATTTTAATCAAGGCAATTAAGAGAGTAATGCAAAAGATAGAAAAATTGGATATGAACAAGAAGAAATTCTTTAAAGAACTTAAAAGAGACCTCTATACAGTAGAGGATAAGATATCCTTCTTGAAGAATAGAATAGAGAAGAAGAAAAAGATTAAATTTTTTGATTTATTTAAGGAAGATCGTTGTAGATTGGAAATAGTAGTAACATTTCTAGCAGTGTTAGAGCTTTTAAAGTTAAAGACTATAAATATAAAGCAAGATAATATATTTGATGACATATTAATATATCCTGCTAGTTAAGGGGGAAAGCTTTCAATTATGGAAGAGAAGGAGATAAAATCGATAATAGAATCAATTTTATTTGTCTGGGGTGAGCCATTGGATATTAAACAATTGGCTAAGGTATTGGAATTACCTAAAGAAAAGATAAAACAATATATTTATGAACTCAATAGTGAATTTGAAGAGCAATATAGAGGAATAAAGATAATTGAAGTAAACAATTGTTTTCAACTGGCAACTAGACTGGAAAATCATCCCTATATAGAGAAAATGTGTGTTACATCGCAAAACCGGGGATTATCTCAGCCAACCTTGGAAGCATTGGCGATTATAGCCTATAGACAGCCAATAACTAAGTACGAAATAGAAGCTGTAAGGGGTGTGAAATGTGATAAACCTATTGGCACACTAATGGATAGAGAGCTAATAGAGATTAAGGGAAAGTTAGAAAAGACAGGAAGACCTAATATCTATGGAACTACAGATACATTTCTAAGGGCCTTTGGATTCAAAAGCCTAGATGATTTACCAGAGGTAGAAGACTTCGGGGATTTTGATATTTTGATTGAGTCCGATGAAGAAGATATAGGATAGAGACATCTTTATGTATCATCTTGTTAACAAAGTTAACAAGATGATAGGCTTTAACAAACTTTCAAGTTCAAGGCACGCTGAAATCGAGGAGCGGAGCTTGCTCTACTGCAAGGGAGCACTGGAGATTTTAGCAGTAACGCAGAAATTGGGAGTTTGTTAACAGCCTCAGACATCTTTGATGTCTTAGATTGTTACCTCAGTGGTTAGCGGCTGTATGTCATCCTCTTAGGTAGAACAAAGGCGTTTGGCAACGGTTTGTGTTCTATAGATCAAGAATTTAAAACTTAAGAAAATAACATAAATACCTACTAACCGCTACCTACTAATCACTAAGGCAAAATCTATCTAAAGTGCTTTTATTCTTATACTGATAAGTGACAGCTAAGGAAGGATTAAAGATGATACCTTCCTTTACTTCTGCATTGCCAACATTAACTCCCTAATAACCTTAGAGGCTACAGCCGTTGATACTCCTGTAGGGTCATAATCTGGAGCTAATTCAACTACATCAGCACCTAGGATATTCAGAGTACTTATGGTTTTTAATATTTTTAGCATATCATTGAAATCTATTCCTCCCGGTTCAGGGGTGCCGGTGCCGGGAAATACGGAAGGATCAAGGATATCCAAGTCTATTGTTACGTAGACGGGTTTATCCTTAACTTTAGAAACAACACTTTCTAGTTTATCATATCCAAACTTATTTATAAATGTATGGCCTTCCCTTTCAGCCCATATAAATTCTTCTTTGAGTCCAGAGCGAATTCCAAATTGAAAAATTCTATTGTCCCCAAGAAATTCCCAAGCCTTTCTTATTACCGTTGAATGGGATAGACTTTCTCCCATGTAGTCCTCCCTTAAATCTGTATGGGCATCAAAATGTAGTAATACTATATCCTCATGTTTCTCATAAACAGCCCTTAGGGCTGGCAGTGTAACTAAATGTTCACCACCTATCATTAAGGGCCTCTTATTGTTAGCTAGAACCCTTTCAGTAAAGCTTTTAATTGTATCTAAGGCCACCGAGGTGTTGCCAAAGATTAAATCTATGTCTCCAGCATCATGGATTCTGTAATCTAGTAGGTCCTTATTAAGATAGGGGCTGTAGGTTTCTAGACCATAGGAATCGATTCTAATTTTGTTGGGGCCAAACCTTGAGCCAGGTCTAAAGGTAGATGTACCATCGAAGGGGGCACCAAAGAGAACTAAATCACTTTCCTCAAAGGAAGATTCACATCCTATGAAGCAATACTTATTAAACATTTCCATTTTCAAACTTCTCCTTAACATAATTTGGAAGTGAAAAGGCTCCTATATGGAGGTTTGTATTATAGTACTTAGTTTTTAAACCTAAGGAATTCCAATCATCTTCCTTTAAATCAGCTATAGGATTATATTTTTTAGAGGCAAAATTAAAGAGCCAGTAACCTCCAGGATAAGTGGGTATTGAAGCCTGATAGACCTCTACAATTGGGAACATTTTTTTAAGCTTAATATTGGAGCTTATACCAACCTTAAAAAATTCGTTGTATACAGGAGTTTCATTTTGATTTACAAGTATACCTTCATTCTTTAGTACCTTAAAACAATTATTGTAAAATTCAGTTGTGAACAGACCTTCACCTGGGCCTATGGGGTCCGTTGAATCTATTAATATAAGATCGTAAAAGTTATTTTTATTTTTAATAAATTCTACTCCATCTTCATAGAGGACATTTACCCTTTCATTGTCAAGTTCCGATGACATTGTAGGTAAAAACTTCCTTGATGCATCTACAACCATCTTATCTATTTCAACCATGTCAACATGTTGAACATTGGGGTATCTCATGAGTTCCCTTGCAGTACCACCATCGCCACCACCAATTATTAGAACATTTTTGATATTTGGATTAACAGCCATAGATGGATGTACAATCATATCGTGATATACAAATTCATCCCTTTCAGTTACCATAACTAAACCATCCAGGGTAAGCAATTTTCCATATTCATATGTATCTAAAATATCTACCCTTTGGAAATTACTTTGAGTTGAGAAGAGATGCTCCTTAATTTTTAGTGAAAACCTTACATTGTCCGTATGATTTTCTGAATACCATAATTCCATTGTTATTCCTCCTTTAATAATTTTATATAGATGTGTGATAGAGAATGTTAATTTATGGAATGAGCACTGAGAATCCTTAAGACCCGTCATATAACTCTGTTTTTAATTAAATGCTAAAAATTGAAAATAGATTTGTAAAAAAGTCTCTTATAAGGATTTAAAAGGAAGTATTTTCCCAAAGACTTATGGGGAATCATATAGATTTTAAAGGGTTTATAATTCCTATCTCCTATAAAAATC
>JAKSBP010000331.1 GCA_022361035.1 Clostridia bacterium | reverse complement strand
ATATTACCTTTTCTATAAATTCCTTCAAATTCCTCTATGATAATACTATCTAAAGATAATATTACTATATAATATACCCCCTAGGTTAACTTATAAGACTGATTTAAATATAAAAAGAATACTTTTATCCTTTATTACACATTATATTGATAAATTCTACTTAAAAAAGGGTAACCTAGTTCAAAGGAATGATTTATATGAATAATAATATTTTAATATTTTTATTAAAGACAACCCTATCCTTCATTAACCTACTCCTATTAACTCGACTTTTAGGGAAGAAGGAAATGAGTAAGCTCACATTTTTTGATTATATAACGGGAATTACAATCGGTTCCATCACCGCCCATATTATAACTTCACCCGATATGTCCAGGATATCCTTCCTACACAATATTGCCGCCTTAATTTGGTGGTGTTTTTTAACGGGCCTGGCTGGTTTTATCTCCTTAAAATCAAGGAAAATCAGGACCATATTAAATGGAGAACCTTCTATCGTAATTAAAAAGGGGAAAATCATAAAGAAAGTACTAGCATCATCTCGGTTAAACATGGATGATTTAAAAACCATGCTTAGGGAACAAAGTATATTCTCCCTTCAGGATGTAGATTATGCCATTTTAGAATCCAATGGTCACTTAAGTGTTTTAAAGAAACAGACAAAGCTTCTCCCCACAAAACAGGATATGCAAATACCCACTACAACCCCAGAGTATTTACCTACTGCTCTCATTATTAATGGTAAAGTGATAGAACATAATCTAAAAGAATTAGATTTAAACCAAAAATGGTTAGAGAATCAGCTAAAAGCTTTGGGAGTTAATTCTATTGAGGATATATTCTATGGGGAAATACAGGGGGATGGAAGCCTTTATTTAAGTAAGGAAAGGAAGTAATGTTTCTTTTTCTCATATGGGTTTAAGATGGTGGTTTATAGGTATTATACAAGCTATTCAAAGAAAAAGATAGGAAAATAGGTTTTAATTCCTTATAGGTACTATATAAACCCGTCAAACCCTTAAAAATAAAGCATGTCATAACTTATTTAAAAATTCATAAAAATTGTTTTGACTTTCTTATTGATTGGATATTGCAGGCTCTTTATAAATAAATTGAAAATATTTATGATATCCTTTGTCAAAATACGTCAAGAACTTCTCTTTGTCAGTCTCTATTTTCCCATATAATCCAATCATTACTCGATTACTTGAAACGTTAATATTTATGGAACTAATTTTGATTCCATTATCAGTCATATGAATAACTTTCTCTTGAACTATTTTTTTAACAGATTGAAGTTTCATAAGAGAAAACCTGACTTTTTTAAATATGACTTTTCTTGATTTAACTAATTTCTTACTCTCTAAAATATCATTTCTCGGTAACCCTGTATGCAGAACTAATAAATCTTCATTATCATCAATCCAATATCCAGCATACTTTTCTTTATGAGTTTTAATTAATGCATTCTCTAATATTAGCGCATCCTTTATAACATCATCAGATAAGTTCATATCTACATCTCCTTTATCAATACTTATTTCAGATTTTTCAAACTCAACTTGATTACAACCCATTAGTAATGTCAAAATCATAACTATAAAAATCGTATATTTATTCATATTATCACTCCTATGTTAATTCTTGATACATGGTCTCATATGTATGGTTCAGTCTTATTATATCCTAGTTTATATTCATGACAAAGTAACTAATTAGTATAGTAAGTCTTAAAACAACAGGATTTGAATGAAAAATTTATTTATAAAATAAGTAACTCTTTCTTTTTACAGTTAATGAAATGACTATCATTTTATACATCATATTGCCAGCAACCCAGTCTCCTAGACATCTTAACAACCGTACTGTTAGACTAGTGAACGGTAATTAGACTAGTAATTATAGAGGTTTCTTTACAGTGCCAATAGAGTCAGCTCATAATTTTGTAAGATATCATTTACGATATGTAATTTATGGTGTAAACTAAATAGGAATATTATTATCTACACCGATAAATAAATATTCTCGGTGTAGATAAACTTTTTTAAAAAATCTATTCCTTAATATTGGAGGTCTAAAATGCTTAAGAAAACATTACAAATCTATCTAATTATTCTTTTTTGTATTACCTTATTATCTGGGTGTAATAATAATTATGTTGAAGAAAGCAATTTACAGGAAGGTAATCAAAACCTAGAAGCATTTACATCTATTGATTATAAGGATTATAAAAATTTAGAAATATGTACTATAGATTTAGACTTTAATCATATTTATTTGTCTGAGATACACAATTTAATGCTAACCAGTACTTATTATGACGATAAAATCTATTACTCAATTTTAAATGAAGAGATTCTTAAGGAAGATACAATAGAGGTTTATTCCTTTGACCTTAAAACAAATGAGAATAAGCTTATTTATCAATACGTAGTAGATAAAGAAGATAAATTTCATTTGATGAATGAATTAAGAGCAACAGATGATTATCTCTTTTGGGTTGAAATGAGTGTAGATGGACGTTGGGTTTTTAAAGAGTTTGATTTAAATACAAAGGAAACAAAAGTAATCCGTGAGCATGAAGATGAAATGATGCTTGGAGGAATCTCTATTAGTTTAACAAAGGACTTTATCTTCTGGTATGAGATTGTTGAAGAATATGAAGATTACATGATTGCTAAATTAGTTTCATACGATATCAATGAAAAAAATATTGAATTCATTGAAGAAAAAGCCTATATAGATTCCCCTTATCTTAGGGT
>JAKSBP010000155.1 GCA_022361035.1 Clostridia bacterium | reverse complement strand
GCGCCGTTCCCAACAGGGCCCGGTAAATGAGCTGCGCCGCCCGCTGCCGCAATAATCACTTTGATTCCTTTGGCTTCAAAATCCCTGATCAATTCAATCGTCCGATGAGGAGTCCGGTGAGCCGAGCTTACTTCGATTTCAAACGGAACGCCAAAGTCCTGCAATACTTTGATTCCTTTTTCCATATAGGGTAAATCTGAGTCGCTTCCTAAAAAAATTCCTATTTTACTCATTTTGCTTGCCTCCCAATATCTTGCCTAAAGTTTATATTTGAATAACTTACAAAGGAAATCGCATCATATATCTTTTTCATCGTGTCTTTTAATGTCGCTGCCGTAGCACAGACATTCAGAACCCGGCCCCCGGAAGTATGAAATTTACCGTCCGTCATTGTGGTGCCTGCGTGAAAGATTTCGACTCCCATTGCTTTAGCCCGTTTCAGGCCGTCGATTTTTTTATTAGTCTCATATTTTCCCGGGTAACCTTTCGAAGTCAGGACAACGCAGCCGCTTACTTGTTCATCCCATTCCACCGGGATATCGAATAGGTTCCCTTCTGCCGAGCCTTCCAGCAAGTCCACTATATCGCTTTTCATTCTCAGTAAGATAGATTGGGTTTCCGGGTCTCCGAAGCGTACGTTGAATTCCAGGACGTACGGTCCCGAAGAAGTGATCATCAAACCCGCATACAGGACGCCCCTAAACTCTTTACCTTCGAATTTCATACCTTCGATAGTTGGCAGAATGACCGTTTTCATTACATTGTCGTACAGCTCTTTGTTGATATCCGGAGACGGGGAAATCGAACCCATTCCACCGGTATTCGGTCCCTGGTCGTTTTCCAGGGCTTTTTTATAGTCCATCGACGTTGCCAAAGGTACAACGCGCTTCCCGTCAGAAATAACCATAAAAGACAATTCTTTTCCTTCCAGGAATTGTTCGACGATGACTTGTTCGCCCGCTTGTCCGAATTTATTTTCTAACATCAGCATACGGACACCAGTTTGCGCTTCTTCAAGGTTTTTGCATATAAACACGCCTTTTCCGCCTGCCAGTCCATCCGCTTTTATTACCAGCGGGAAGGTGGCGGAGCGTAAATATTGGATGGCTTCCATCGACGAATCGAAGACTTGGTAATCGGCGGTCGGAATCCCGTGTTTTTTCATAAATTCCTTTGAAAAAGCTTTTGAGCTTTCAATTGAAGCTGCTTTTTGGGTGGGGCCGAAAATTTTCAGGTTACGTTTATTGAATTCATCGACAATACCCAGAGCCAG
>JAKSBP010000432.1 GCA_022361035.1 Clostridia bacterium | reverse complement strand
GGCAGCATCGGTATTTCATTATAAAGAAATTGAGATAGGAGAGCTTAAAGAATACCTTTATAAAAGGGGTATTGAAGTGAGGAGAGATTTCTAAATGTTAGATATAGGTAACCTTAAATATGATGAAAGGGGATTGATTCCTGCCATAATACAGGATTACGACAGTAGAGATGTTCTAATGCTGGGATATATGAATGAGGAATCATTAAAACTCACCCTTGAGACTAAAAGGACTTGGTTTTTTAGCAGAAGCAGACAGAAGCTATGGAACAAGGGAGAAACATCGGGGAATTTCCAGGAAGTAAAGGAAATCAGATATGACTGTGATAGGGATACACTACTAATTAAAGTAAAACCCACAGGACCAAGTTGTCACACCGGAAAGAAAAACTGTTTTTACAGCCCAATATATAAGGGCAATATAGAGGACAATAAAGTATTGGAAGTATTCGATTTGCTTTATGAAAGGATTTTGGGTAGAAAGGAAGAAAAGGCTGAGGAGTCATATACAAAATACTTATTTGAAGAGGGAATAGATAAAATACTGAAAAAGATTGGGGAAGAAGCCAGTGAGGTAATTATTGCTTCTAAAAATGACAATAGAGAAGAGATTATATATGAAGTTTCCGACCTTATATATCACCTATTAGTTTTGCTGGCAGAAAGGAATATATCCTTTCATAAGATAAGGAAAGAGTTATATAGAAGATATAATAAATAGCAATCCTGAGGCTGTTAACAATCTGAAAAATCCTTTCTATATTCTTATAAAGTCAGTAAAATTTTATTTAGAGAATAATTACAGCCTTCAGCAAAGAGGAATTTGTTGCAAGTATATAAGTTAATAATGTAGAATAATAAAAAGGTTAAAATTTAACTATTAGGGTGAAATATATGAAAAGATTTATTAGGCTGGAGATTATTACTCAAGATAGGATAGGAATGACATATGAGATTTTAGAGATTTTCTATAAAAACAATTTAAATATCGATTCCTTAGAGGTATTTCCAAATAAATTATGTATAAAGCTTAGAATGATAGACGGTAGGTCAAAGGATATCCTTATGAAGGAGCTTTATGGGGTAAATGGAACTATTTCAATAAAAGAAACTCAACTCCTCTACTATGAAATAAATCAAAAAAAGCTTTGTGCAACTATAGATTCTGTTGATAAAGGAATAATAACAGTCAATAGGAATTTTGAGATTGAAATATTTAATTATTATTGTGAAGAATACTTTAGCCTTAAAAGGAAGGACGTAATTGGTCGGGATATACGGAAACTATTCTATCATAAGCCCCATATCAAGAAGCTTATTGAAGAGGGCCAAGAGTTTGAAAATATTAAACTTAAAATTAGAAACCATAAGGGGGACAATTTATATTTAATCTCCTTTAAGGCAATTAAGGATGATGATAACAGGAGTCATGGGTTTGTTATTTTCATAAAGGCCTTTGACGAGGCAATGAAGATTGCCAATGCAGTCCTACAAAGTGATGAAGGTGCCTTTAGGGAGATTATAGGAAATAGCCCCAGAATTCATGAAGTGAAAAATATAGTTTTAGCTGTTGCAAGAAGCAATTCTACCATTTTGTTAAGGGGAGAAAGTGGAACTGGCAAAGAATTATTTGCTAAGGCCATATATAAGCTAAGTGATAGGAAAGATAAAAAGTTTGTTGTACTAAATTGTGCAGCATTACCCGATAATTTGATAGAAAGCGAATTGTTTGGATATGAAAGGGGAAGCTTTACCGGAGCTATAAGTCAAAAAGATGGACTTTTTACAGTAGCTAATGGAGGAACTTTATTTTTAGATGAAGTTGGAGAGCTATCTATGGCTATGCAAGCAAAGCTTTTAAGAGTACTCCAGGATGGAACCATAAGAAAAATTGGAGGGATGGAAGAAGAAGAGGTAGACGTAAGAATTATAGCAGCAACAAATAGAGACTTAGAAAAAATGATAGAAAATAATAGGTTTAGAAGGGACCTCTATTATCGAATAAATGTCATGCCTATATATATACCAGCCCTAAAGGAAAGAAGGCAGGATATACCCCTTTTAATAAATTATTTTATAAATGAATTAAATATGAAACTAGGTAAAAATATAAAGAGTGCCGATTCAGATTTTGTGAATGGTCTTATGAATTATGAATGGAAGGGCAATGTCAGGGAGTTAAAAAATGTTATAGAAAGAGCTATGCTTCTTTGTAGGGGAAATGTTCTAAATATAGATGACATAATCATAGATTCTGAAAAAAGTATGGATTTTACAACTGAGGATTTACTATTCAGTAAAGGTGAAAAATTAAGAAGTATCATTGAAAGGGTCGAAAAGCAAGTAATAAAAAATACTTTAAAGGATAGTAAGAGTATAAGAAGAGCTGCTAAAAAACTAGGAGTTTCCCATACCACGGTAATAAATAAAATAAATAAATATAATCTGAATTAATGTAAAAAATAGTTTCCAATTGGAAACTATTTTTTACAT
>JAKSBP010000117.1 GCA_022361035.1 Clostridia bacterium | reverse complement strand
GTATTCGTAGTAGTCTCCACTATCCACTATCTGGGCAATTATCTCCTTCATATCATAGGGCTTGTTAGGATTATCCGGTACCATTGTGTCTAGCTCTGGTACTATCCTATTTATATCGTCTCCCGTTTCAAATACTGGGGCAGTTTCCATGTTGTTTGATGGTAAGAAGCTAAGTAGTCTTCTTATGTCTGCTATACATCCCTCATCATTTGATGATACAAAGTGGGCTACTCCACTTACACTGTTGTGGGTCATAGCTCCTCCTAGGGCCTCTGCTGTTACGTCTTCTCCTGTTACTGTTTTTATTACCTGGGGGCCTGTTATGAACATTTGACTAGTTTTATCTACCATATATATAAAGTCCGTTATTGCCGGTGAGTATACTGCTCCACCTGCACAGGGGCCCATGATGGCTGATATTTGGGGGATTACTCCCGATGCTATTGTGTTTCTATAGAATATCTTACCATATCCTGAAAGGGCATCTACTGCCTCTTGAATCCTTGCTCCTCCTGAGTCATTCATTGCTATTATCGGTGCTCCTACCTTTAGGGCATTGTCCATTACTTTACATATCTTTGATGCATGCATTTCTCCTAGGGAGCCGCCTATTACTGTAAAGTCTTGGGCAAAGGCATATACCAGTCTTCCATCTACCTTTCCATAGCCCGATACTACTCCTTCTCCTGGTGCTTCTAGCTTTTCCATTCCAAAATTTGTACATCTGTGGGTTACAAAGGCATCTAGTTCTACGAAGCTTCCCTCGTCAAACAGTAGGTTGATTCTCTCCCTTGCCGTTAATTTCCCCTTTGCATGCTGCTTCTCTACTCTCTTTGCTCCTCCACCCTCTGTTATCTTCTGGCGGCGTTTGCGTAGTTCTTCTAGTTTATTTACAGCCATTTTTATACCTCCCATTGCACATATTATAGATAGACAACCTTTCCTTTAGAGTTTACTACTCTATATATTCCTTTAAGTATTAATCTTCTCTTTCACTTAGTTCAACTAATACTCCATGGGAACTCTTTGGATGCATGAAAGCTATTTTTGCTCCCCCAGCACCGTATCTCGGTTTTTCGTCAATCATTCTAAAACCTTTTTCCTTCATGTGTTCAATAGCTTCTTCTATATTCTCAACCTTAAATGCTATATGCTGTATTCCTTCTCCCTTCTTTTCAATGAATCTAGCTATAGGTCCTTCCGGTGAAGTAGATTCAAGAAGTTCTACCTCCGTGTCCCCTACGGGTAAAAAAGCTACTTTAACCTTTTGTTCTTCTACTGTTTCAGTACCATGAAGTTCTAAGCCTAGGGCTTCAGTATAGAACTTTAATGTTTCGTCTAAATTCTTTACAGCTATACCAATATGGTCTACCTTTAAAACTTTCACTATAAATTCCTCCTTAAAGCCTATTTATTTTATAAATATATACTACCTTTAACTGGTCAATTGCATCTGTCAACTGCCTTAGGTATAATTATTAAAGGTTAGAACTTTTAAGTTAAGACCAAAGTGAATCCTTCATATATTTTTCAAGATATAAATATTGACAATAGATATACTTAAATATGCCTTTTAACTTCTAGTACTAAATTTCATCTCTACACAAATTCTAACCCTCAAAAATTCTTTAAGTCGTCCTCAGCTTTTCTAAAACTAGTTTACATGCTGAGTAGGGATCGGTTTTTCTAGCTGCTACTTCCTTTGATAATTTGTTAATCATTTCTTCTTTGCTAGATTTGTCTAATATCATGTCCATGAGCTTTTGCTGAACTAAGTCAACTATTTCATTTTTACAGTTCTCAATTCTTCTTACCTCTTTTTGGCCTGACTCCTCTAGATAGCTTTTATGTTTTTCTACTTGTTCAAAAAGTTCTTCAATACCCTTATTATCTATTGCTACAACTAACTCTACAGGAGGACGCCAATCTGATTTGCTAAAATCAAGCATCATGTTAATTTCTCTAGCTGTTCTCTTAGCTCCATCTCTATCGGCCTTATTGACTGCAAAGACATCTCCTATTTCCATAATTCCGGCTTTAATAGCCTGTATATCATCTCCTAGGCCCGGAACCATTACCATAATAGTGGTATCACAGGTTTTCACTATATCAACCTCAGATTGTCCTACTCCCACAGTTTCAATAAATATATAGTCACAGCCATAGATATCTAGTATTTTAACGGCGGCTTGGGTAGATTCAGATAAGCCCCCAAGATGGCCCCTTGCACCCATACTCCTGATAAAAACTCCAGGGTCTAGATTAAGGTCAGACATCCTTACTCTATCTCCAAGTATTGAACCACCTGTAAATGGACTGGTAGGGTCAACAGCAATAATGCCTACTTTTTTATCCCTTTTTCTAAAGACCTTAACAAGCTTATCAGTAAGTGTACTTTTACCTGCCCCAGGAGGGCCAGTTATACCTATAACATAGGCATTACCAGATTTATGATAAATTTCTTTTAGGGTTTCAAAGGCCTTTGGATCTTTGTTTTCTACCAAAGTTATAAGTCGTGCTGCTGCTCTTTTATTACCACTAAGTAATTTTTCAACAAGTTCCATTTCTAAAACACCACCTGTCTCCTGCAAAGTTACTTAAGGCACTTTGCTAGTTCTAAGTTCCAAGTTGCAAGCTACAAGTTTTTGAATTGGCCATAGATGCCTTTTTATTTCCTTGGAACTTGCAACCAGGGGCTTGGAACCGCATAAGGGCTGGTAATAGGATAGTTCCCCTATTACCAGTTACCCTCACCTCTATTTATTTGCTACATTATCTCTAATATAGTCTATTGTAACCTGGGTTGGAGTACCAGGCGTAAATACTTCTGCTATTCCCTTTTCCTTTAAAAATGGAATGTCATCATCGGGAATAACTCCACCACCAACAACGAGCACATCATCTGCTCCTTCAGCATTTAATAGCTCAACTACCTTTGGAAGCAAAGTATTATGGGCACCTGATAGTATGCTCATAGCAACTACGTTAACATCTTCTTGAATAGCTGCACTTACTATTTGTTCTGGTGTTTGTCTAAGTCCCGTATAAATAACTTCCATACCCGCATCTCTTAAAGCTCTAGCTATAACTTTAGCTCCTCTATCATGACCATCTAAACCTGGCTTAGCAACTAAAACTCTAATAGGTCTATCCATTTATTTTTCCTCCTCATCCTTCTTGGGTTTCTAGTTTAAGGTTGACAATCTCCCTTAAAATACCTAAAAGGTTATTAGCTGTCAATCCTTAACTATTCTGTTCTCTATACCTGGCTCTTTTATAAGTTAACAGATTGTTGATACTCCCCAAATACTTCTCTCATTACTCCACAGATTTCTCCTAGAGTACCATAAACTCTAACTGCGTCTAATATAAACGGCATCAGGTTATCATTACCTTCACACGCCTTCTTTAAAGCTTCTAGTTTTTCTTTAACTGCTCCATTATCTCTTTCATTCCTTAGCTTAGCAAGTTTATCTTTTTGAAGTTTCCCAACGGATGGATCAACTCTAAGAAGTCCCTTAGGTGCTTCCTCTTCGATTTGGAACTTGTTCATACCAACAACGATTCTATCATTAGACTCAACTTCTTTTTGATACTGGTAAGCTGCATCCATGATTTCCTGTTGGATATATCCCATGTCGATAGCCCTTGGTGCTCCACCGATTTCATCTATCTTCTTGATATATTCCATAGCTCTATCTTCAATTTCTTTTGTTTTGGCCTCGATATAGTATGAACCAGCCAGTGGGTCAACGGTATTTGTAACACCACTTTCATATGCAACTATCTGTTGAGTTCTAAGGGCAACCCTTACTGAATCTTCAGTTGGTAGGGCTAATGCTTCGTCCTTAGAGTTAGTATGCAATGATTGTGTTCCACCAAGGACTGCAGCCAGGGTTTGGATAGCAACACGAACTATATTATTTTCTGGTTGCTGTGCTGTTAAGGTAGACCCTCCCGTTTGAGTATGGAACTTAAGTCGCATTGAATTTGCTTGCTTTGCTCCAAATCTTTCCTTCATAATTTTAGCCCATAATCTTCTTGCGGCTCTAAATTTAGCAACCTCTTCTAGTAGATCGTTATGGGCATTGAAGAAGAAGGAAAGTCTAGGTGCAAATGAGTCTACATCTAATCCTGCTTTTATGGCTGCATCAACGTATGCAATACCATCTGCTAATGTAAATCCAACTTCTTGTGCAGCCGTAGAACCAGCTTCTCTAATGTGGTATCCTGAGATACTTATTGTATTCCATTTAGGAACTTCCTTTGAACAATATTCAAAGATGTTAGTTATAAGTCTCATAGATGGCTCTGTTGGGAATATATACGTTCCACGGGCTATATATTCTTTTAATATATCATTTTGAATTGTTCCTCTTAGTTTATCTGGGCTAACACCTTGCTTCTCTCCAACTGCTATATACATAGCTAGTAATACCGATGCAGGTGCATTTATAGTCATTGAAGTACTTACTTTATCAAGGGGTATTCCATCAAATAATAATTCCATATCCGCTAAAGAGTCAATAGCAACCCCAACTTTACCAACCTCACCCTCTGAAAGGGAATGATCTGAATCATAACCAATTTGTGTTGGAAGGTCAAAGGCAACTGATAGTCCCATAGAACCCTGTTCTATAAGGTATTTATATCTCTTGTTTGATTCTTCTGCTGTGGCAAATCCAGCATACATTCTCATTGTCCACAGCCTTCCTCTATACATTGTAGGCTGTGCACCACGGGTATATGGATATTGCCCAGGTAGTCCTAATTCTTCATTATAATCGAAATCCTCAAGGTCAACAGGTGTATATAGCCTATTTACTTCGTCACCAGATCCCGTATAAAATTTTTCTTGTCTTTCTGGTCTTTTTTCTAGTGACTTTTGAGTTTTTTCTTCAAAGGCTTTAACACCTTCTTTAATTTGGGTCATTTTTCCCTTGTCAAACATCATTTTTCCTCCTTTTCTGATGTCTTTTTTGTAATCCATAGGAAATTGTAAGTAGATATAATTTCCTCTATGGTCTTTAGGATAAGTCTTTTTTTAAATATTTATAGCAAATCTTGTTATAAATCTGTCTCATCTTTATAATCTATATAAACAAGTTTATAACCGTAAGGAAAAGAAAATATTAAAATTCCTGACTATATAATGGGTTAATTTAGTGCTTGGCTATATACATATCCTCTATATAATACCACAAATAAAAGAATTAGTAATTATATTAACAAACTTTATACTTGTATAAAGCTTAAATTTTGTATACATATATGTGATATAGCCACAGCACTCTAAATTACTTGATTTTCATTGTTCCCGTTTCTAAGAATCTTGCATGCCATGATAATGATTCTCCGATTATATGGGGTTGATGTTTAAACTTCCCGCTACTTGCTCTTTTAAAATAATCCCACAGCATCGGCTTATAGTCGGGATGGGCACAATTTTCTATTATTTTCTTAGCTCTTTCAGTAGGGGAGGTATTTCTAAGGTCTGCTAAACCTTGTTCTGTTACTACAACTGCTACGTCATGTTCAGTATGGTCAACATGGGATACAAAGGGAACTACTGAAGAAATATCACCGTTTTTAGCAGTTGATACAGTTGTGAATATTGAAAGATAAGCATTTCTAGTAAAGTCTCCTGAACCTCCAAGACCATTCATCATTCTGGAGCCCATTATATTTGTTGAGTTAACATGGCCATAGATATCCATCTCTATTGCAGTATTCATCGCTATGACACCAAGCCTTCTAGCAACCTCTGGATGATTAGAGATTTCTAAGGGTCTTAATATACAGTGTTTAGCATAGTGCTTTATATTTTCATGTAATCTCTTTAATCCTTCTTCTGAGGGAGTTAGGGAACACCCTGAAGCTACGGTTACCTTTCCTGCATCTATTAAGTCAAACATTGAGTCTTGGATCACCTCTGTATAGCAGGTTAAATTTTCAAATTTTGATTCGACTAAACCGCCTAGGACAGCATTAGCTACGGATCCAACACCGGATTGAAGTGGTAATAGATTTTTAGGTAGTCTTCCTTCCTTAACTTCTTGCTCTAAAAATTCAATTATATGATTTGAAATCTTCTTGGAATTTTCATCTATAGGTCCTAAGGGTCTAACGTTATCTTTAATGTCACATTCAACTATTGCAACTATCTTTTCTGGGTCACAGGGGATATATGGTGTGCCTACTCTATCTTCTGGTTTAACAATAGGAATAGGTTTTCTATGTGGAGGCTTTTCAGTCATATAGATGTCGTGTATACCCTCTAATTCCATTGGCTGACTTGTATTTATTTCAACTATTACAATATCCGCGTTACTAATAGCTTGAGGAGATACGCCAACGGATGTAGTTGGTATGATTCCACCATTCTCAGTGATTGCTAAGGCTTCTACGAGGGCAACATTTATTTTTCCTAAATAGCCATAGTTTATAAATTGTGCAACATGGCTAAGGTGCATATCTTGGTACATAACCTTACCTTCATTTATAGCATTCCGAGATGATTTATTAGTTTGATAAGGGTATCTTCTTTTCATAACACCTGATCTTGCCAGGGCACCATCCAACTCGTCTCCAACGGATGCTCCAGTAATAATAGTTAAGCCCAATTTTTCTCCATTTTCAGCTCTCTTGGCTAAGGCCAATGGTACCGCCTTTGGATATCCCGATGGAGTAAATCCACTAGTTGCTACTGTCATGCCATCCTTTATAAAAGACGCCGCTTCATCGGCCGACATTATTTTATTTCTAAGGTCTTCTCTTCTAATTCTATCTATTATCATTATAATTCCTCCTATTATACATTAATATTTTCCTCAATCTGTATAAATATAATTTTCTTGTATATGAAGCAAATGTATTTTTTAACAAAAAAAGTTAGATAGACTGGAAGGCATAGTTCATAAAACTACCAGTTATCTAACTCTGTTTTATCTATTAATAGAGCAAAAGGTCATTTTACTCCCATAAATAATAAAGTTAAATGTAGATTAAATGTACCAACCTCTAAGATAAAATAGATTTCACGAAATAAATATAAAAGTATTAATTATTTTCTTGGAAATTTATTAACCTTTAAAGTTGGTTAACCATAGAGTTCATATAGCAAAACTTAATTTATACATATCAAAATACACTATGTTTCTGGAGGTTTTCAATGGGTATATAGTTTTACTTGAACTCCTAGGATTCGAAGTTTTCAGTTATCATCTGTTTCATCATCGTTTTCAAGAATTTGCTTGTACCTTTCATGGCAAGTTTTAAGGGCTGAAATTAAGGCTTTTTTAGCAGAGCCAAAGTACTTTTTCATGAATAAACTCTGTATTTCTCCATAATCATTCAAGTTCTTTCCAAGGACAAGTTCTTTAAAAAACTCCCTTGCCACCCTTGTAACTAGAGAACAATCGGCATCTACTATAATCCCGGTTTCTTTATCTACTATTAATCCAACAGCTATAACTTTATAAAGCTCAGTAGCAGTTATTCCCTTTGGCAGCTTTGCATATCCCGTTACAAAAACTTCACTACATTCCACATTATTCACTTCCTATGCAAAAAAGTTATCACAAATCTAGATAGAATACGAAGGAAGAAATCAATCTCCCTATTGACCTCTTACCTTCATTCATTTTAACATTCTTTTGACAAATTGTGAAGCATATAAAGTACTTTCATAAAAACTTCTACATTAATCTACATTTTATTTTATGGATCAATAATATTAGCTTTTCACCATCTAGATTTAACTATTCTTGCTTTTATTACATTGGTAGTTTATGCAATATAATTGTAAATATAACCATACCTAGTAGGGCAAAGGGATAGGTAGCACCGTAACCAGCAGCTGGCTCGTCACTTCCTACTGCATCTATGGCAGCACCAAGACCTGGTGTGGAGGTCATACCACCACATATAGCACCAGATAACATTATCCAGTTAATTTTAAATACATATTTTCCTATGAAGAAGCCTACCATCATAGCTACTGTTCCTACAACTATTGATACTACTGCTAAATAGGCACCTGAACCAGTTAGGGAATCAAATACTCTAAAGCCATATCTTAGCCCAACTATTGCTAGGAAAAAGGCTAATGACAGTCGTCTTACTACTCCTAATATCTTATTATCCATTCTAAAATGTAAATTTCCAATCTTTCCAATATAACCTAATATAAGGGAACCAATAAGGGCTCCACCTGTTGAGCCTAGGCTAAAATACCCTAAAGGTCCAAGGTAAATTTTAAACCTACCTAATGTATATCCAAAGAAGCATGCTACTGCAAAGGCAGTTAAATCAAAGTTTACTTCTGGAACTTCCCTTATACCTGAAGCACTCTTAGCAGCTGCCATTTCTGCCTTATGTTCTTTCATTTCCTCTTCTACATTCATTCTAAAAATTCTAGGGAAGAAGTTTACTGCAAATATAACTATAAGAACTCCAAAGGGGTATCCGATTGCATAACCTAGACCTATACCTCCTTCTGCATTCTTTACAAACTGCTCTCCTTGCTCTTTTGTTAGAGTATAGGTTGCTAAATCAACTGTACTTGTGTCTACTTCAATATCTCTTAACATTGATTCTTTTTCTTTTATATCAGCGTTTTCAAAATTGTTAACTTTATCTGCTGCATGACTTCTTGCAGTTTCTATTGCCGCCGCAAGTCCTGGGGAACTAGTAAGGGCTCCTGTATAAACACCAGATACTTCATAGGGACTAGAACCTGTGCTTAGTAAAGTCATTCCATAGGTAGCTGCAGCACCAAGTAATGTTATGATAAATCCTAAAATTACAAATTTTGTACCATATTTCTTAAGAACTAAACCCATATCCTTTGCAGCTAGAAGACCAACTGCTACAACAAACAGAATAAGAAATAAGAAAAAGAAGTCCTTTGGTATAACACCTGCAGCCATAAGTTTATCAGCAGCTGTGTTCCCTTCAAGGTTTTGGGCATATCTAAGGGCCCACCATCCAATGATTAAGCCTGAAAATAGGGTGCCTGATACACCAAAGTTAAATTTCCCAAATTTAATTTTCCCCAACATCATTCCTGTAAAAACCGCTAAAAACATAAGTATAAATGGATTTAGGATCCAAGCTACTACATCAAATTTCATATTTTCCCCCTCTTTTCGGTTTATTTGAGTTTTTTAATACCCTTACCTTTATTCCCTCCTTTATATATTATTTGAGTAAATTGCATATAATTTAAGCTCGACATAGTTGTATATACAGCATTATTCTCAGTTTAATTATTCAATAGAAAATATATTTAAAATAGTGTGACTCCCTAGTTCTAAGGGTTCTTTTATAATGATAGGCCTTTAAAGGTGATAATTATGCAATTCACTCACTATAATCTACCATGCTAATACTTCCTCAGTTATCCTTTATATTTTCTCCTTTCACTTTTTATAGGTTATTCCCTCTACTATCTATTAAAGCAGTAGAGGAAAAACTCTCTATCCTTAGTTTTACAATGGCTCCTTTAAAGGAGTAGATACTTTTTTAATTTTCTAAAGTATCATCTATTTATCCAATGGATAAAAAATCGTTTTCCTAATAATGATTAATAATTATCCTATTTTAGTTGGAGATTATATTATTCTTAGTCTAATTATTTAAAAAACTACATTAATTTTATGGTAAAATTGTAAGGCTTTGCAAATTATATTATAACGGAAAAGTCGTAAAAAATGCAATATTATACAATTTATTTCATTAAATAACTTTATATTACATTTATAGTTATATATTTTTGAATAAATTTCCAATTGTATATTATTATCTTTATCATTAGGTTGAAATAGTAATATTTTGCCATTTATAGCCCTTAATCTAGTCTATGGGCCCCTACTCCAACAACTACTGAAGGTCATAGATAGGATTTAAAAAAGGTGCTATGGATACCAGTTTGTACTTAATTTTGGTATATAAAAAAG
>JAKSBP010000222.1 GCA_022361035.1 Clostridia bacterium | reverse complement strand
ACAAACTCCCAATTTCTGCGTTACTGCTAAAATCTCCGGTGCTCACTTAGTCAATAAAATTTTAGAACGAACTGATAAGTTCGTGGGAAATTTTATGGTATTTGCTAAAAGCAAATAGACTTCCTTTTTATTATAAGCTCCACTCCTCGATTTCAGCGTGCCTTGAACTTGAAAGTTTGTTAAAGCCTATCATCTTGTTAACTTTGTTAACAAGATGAGAAGAATGATTGGGATTAATCATTCTTCTATCATTAAATATATATTTTTATTTTGTTATAGTTCTAATACTCTATTTATTTTGAATAAGCTTCTTTATTCCTACTTTATCTCCTATTTTTTTCTTGCAAAATTGCCTTTAATTCTTTTTTCTCTTTTCCATTTCTGATTACTTTTATTTGAATAGAATCCCCAATTTCCTTATTTTTAATTAATTGGCTCAACTGTTCCATTGAATATATTTTTTCTCCTTCAAATTCAATTATAATATCACCTTTTTGAATTCCTGCAAAATAAGCAGCACTATCTTCCACTACATCGGCAATAAATACACCTATAGGTAGTTCATATAACTCCGATGTACTTTCATCAATATCTTTACCTAATATCCCTAGATATGGTCTCGATACCGACCCATTTTCTACTAATTCATTAATGATTGGCTTAGCTGAATTGATTGGAATAGCAAATCCTATCCCTTCAACCTTTGTGTCGGCAATTTTTACAGTATTTATACCAATCACTTCACCATTGATATTTACAAGGGCACCTCCACTATTACCAGGATTTATAGCAGCATCGGTTTGAACCACTCCTAGGGTCTTGTCGGGAAGTTCAATTTGTCTATTTAAAGCACTTATAACTCCTGCAGTTACTGTATTATTATATCCCATAGGATTTCCTATGGCAATAGCTGTTTCACCAACCTTAAGCCTATCAGAATCCCCTAGTCTTGCTGCTACTATTTTATTGGATATTCCTTTAGGTATATCTTTTCTATCTACTTTCAGTACCGCCAAGTCTGTCTCTGGGTCAATACCAACGATGGTTGCTGGTACCTTTTTATTATCGTATAATGTTACAATAACTTCCGATGCTCTATTTATAACATGCTCATTAGTCACAATCATAACATTTTTATCATTCACTTCAAATATGACACCGGATCCTTGCCCTTCTTGAAAGTATTGGTTATTAAACCAATCTCTAACCTGAACCTTACTTGTAATTGCAACTATAGAAGGCCCCACCTCTTCAGCTATACGGGTTATGGGTGAAGAGGTATCATAATAATTGATTCTTTCAGCTAAAGGTGAATCCATGACCCTTGTTTCATCTAACTTATCTACTATAATCTTGCTATTATTAGCATAGCCTTCTAAATAGTTTTCACTAAAATAGTAGCCAACACCTATTGAAAATCCCCCAACAATTGAGAAAATTATACCCAATATCAAAATGTTTCTAAAGACAGTTTTCCTTTTAGCTGGCCTACTACTTACATCGATAACTTCTGTACAATCCCTTAAAAATTCATTTTTATTTTCAGACATGTTTTATACCTCCCTAAGCCCATAGTTATATAATCCTATGATAAACTATAAAGTTTAAGAAATTATGAACAGTTTGTAAATAAAAAAATTGTAGATTGTTAGGGTCAAAATTTGTAGTAAACAGAAATGAGCTCCTTTGTCTCATGTAAAACCTCAAATTTCAATCCTATTTTCTAGATAATGTAAAGGTAAATATAGTTCCTTCTTTCTCACTGCTCTTAACTTCAATGCTCTCTCCATGTTTTTTTATGATTGTCTTTACAATAGACAACCCAAGTCCTGACCCCTTTTTATCTTCACCTCTAGACTTATCGACTTTACGAAATCTATTCCATATATACCTTTGCTCTTCATAGGGAATTATTTCTCCCGTATTTCCCAAAGAAACATGTATTTTACCCTTTTTTTGAGTAGTTTTTATATTGATTTTTCCACTACATTCCACAAATTTCACAGCATTGTCAATCAAGTTATATATGACTCTTGTAATTTGTTCCATATCACCATATACTAAATCATTTCCTTCGTAAAGCTCTAATTCTACATCAACAGCTTTATCCAAAAGCCTAGTTTCAAATTTATCAATTTCATTGATTAGCAAATTATTTATACTAAATTCTGTTCTTGATAAATCAATCTCTCCACCTTCCATTTTGGATAAATCTAAGATATCGTTTGTCATTTTAGTTAGCCTTTCACTCTCATCTAAGGCGATGCTCAAATATTTGTCCTGTTTTTCCCTTGGAATAGTCCCATCTAAAATCGCTTGAAGAAATCCCTTTATGGAGGTAAGAGGAGAACGAATATCATGGGACAAATTCGATATAAAGGTTTTCCTTAGTTCCTCCTGTTTATTGAGGTCCTCAGCCATATAGTTAAAGTTTTCTGCAAGCTGGCCTAATTCATCCCTTCTAGTAATAGCTAGCCTTTTTTGGAAATTTCCCTTTGAAATAAGCTTAACGGCATCATTTAAATTCTTTATGTCTCTTTTTAAATTCTTAGATAGGAATAGTGCTCCTACAGATGCAGTTAATATCGAGAAAATAAGACCAGCGAAGGTTATTCTATAGACACCTGATACTGTCTTTTTAATTTCAGGGATTGGAGCATGCATAAATAGTGCAATTTCTACTTTATTATTCACTATGATAGGATATCCAATGGTGAGTACGGGCTCATCAAAGTAATTAGTAAATTGTCCCTTTCTCTTTATTATATATCCTTTAAAGACTTCTTCTATTTCATCCCGAGTTAACTTTTCCCCAAGCCATGATGTATCATCTATTTTAGAATCAATATAAATCTCTCCAACCCGATTTACCCACCATATTCGAGCATTTAAATATTTATCTAAGGCCTCCATTTCTATCTTTAAGTGATCCATGTACATTGGCCCTCTTTCATAAACCAAAGAGTATTGCTCTTGAATGTTTTCACATTGTTCAATCAGCATTTTTTCTTTTTGATCCATAAAATATCTTTCAAAGGTAGTGGACAATATGAATATTAAGGCTACAAAACTAACCAACATAACAACGATATAGATTGTAAACATCTTGCCAAATAGTGACTTCAAGTCAAATCACCCCATCAGTCTAATTTAAATTTATATCCTACACTCCACACCGTTTTTATTTCCCAAGAATCTCTCTTATCTAACTTTTTTCTAAGCCTCTTTATATGAACATCAACTGTTCTAGTTTCTCCAATGAAATCATACCCCCAAACATTATCAAGAATTTGTTCCCTAGTAAAGACTTGGTTTGAATTAGAAGCTAAGAAATATAAAAGCTCAAGCTCCTTAGGAGGTATTTCTATCCTTTCACCATGATAGATTATTGAATAATCAGACATATCTACAGTGAGATTAGGTATTACTAATTGCTTACTACTTGTATTTTTGGATTTATACCTTCTCAGTACTGCTTTAACTCGAGCCAATAATTCTTTAGACTCAAAGGGCTTTACAATATAATCATCAGCTCCAAGCTCTAAACCTAGAACTTTATCAAAGGTTTCTCCCTTAGCTGTAAGCATTATTATAGGAATGGAGCTTTTTTTTCTGATATCTGTACATACTTCATATCCATCCATTTCAGGAAGCATAATATCTAGAATTATTAAATCCGGTGTAAAGTTACTAAACTCTTTTAATGCTTCAGCACCGTTATAAAACTCTTTTGTCTCATATCCTTCTTTATTAAGATAAAGAGATATTAATTCAGCTATGTTTTCGTCATCATCAACGATCATTATTTTTGTATTTTTATTCAACCTCAACGCCTCCTTATTAAAGCTAATATATCAGGTCATAATGTTTTAACACTTAAAAAACCCAAAGTCTAGTTATATTTATTATAGCTTTTCCTTATTCTTATAATATATTTAATTTAACAAAATTTCTATATTTATTACAAAAATATTCTATTTTCTCATATAAAAAACAAAAACTCTCTCCATATAACTCTCTATTTTTAAATCCGTTCTTCTTTGATATGTAATTTTAAAAAAAGTGTATTATTTTTTTCTTAAATAATATTTTTTAAAAAACCTTGAAAAAATTATAGGATATGATATAATTTTAAAAAGGCATCTTTGTATATTTATTCATCGAAATGTATAAAACTTAGCTTTGCTATTAAATTTGTTCTGTGAGACAAAAATACGGGAGGTAAAAAGATGAAAGGTTATTTATTATTAGAAGATGGTACCATATTTTACGGTAAGATTATTAGTGAGACAAAAAATATTCTCGGTAAAGTTACCCTAGATGGTCAAGACTCTATTAGTCTAAACTGCTATACAACTGATAACCAAGGTATAGTTGTTAGTTCACAGCAAACTGAAGGTGATATGATACTTTCCGATATAGATTTCCAAAGTTTAAAGCTGAGGATTGAAAAAAACGATAGTCTTCAAGGTAAAATTGTAACTGATTCTCTACCTATTGAATACCATGTATATGATGTGAAAACATTTATTCCCCATGAATTACATTAAAGTTAAAGCTGCAAAGAAGATTCCTATAGAAAGACTTCCTTTGCAGCTCTATTATTTTAGGAATCAATTTTAATATTGACCCATTTTTTACTCTTAAACCTCATAAACATTATGATATTGAAAATCAAGAACGAAATAATCTCTCCATACCACATACCTATTACACCTTGTTTCAGAACTATAATAAAGATATATGATAAGGGAATAAACGTAACCCATAACCTAAGTGCCGTTATAACCATGACGCTAAAGGTATCTCCTGCTCCACGAAGTGCCCCCGACATAACAATCATAAAGTTTAAGGAGGGCTGATTAATACCCATAAAATACATGGTTGTCAAGGAAAGAAGTATAATATTTGCTTCAGAGGTAAATATACCTAATAATTGTTTTGGGAGTATAAAAAAGATTAATCCCATAAAAATCCCCCATAATACTCCTAGGCCAGCAGCAGCATATCCCGTATTTATCGCCTTTTTAATATCCCTTTCCCCCAATGCTTTTCCTACTAAGGTTGTGGCAGCAATTGATAGGCCCACTGCGGGCATAAAGGATATGGATTCAATATTCATCAGTATGCGAAAGGCTGCTTCGGAATCTGTGTCTAGCTGTGAAATAATAACGCCTATTATGAGAAAGGAGATTTGTATTAATGCCTGTTCACCCCCACCGGGTAAGCTTATTTTAAATAACGGTTTTAATACCTCTTTGGTAACCTTCATATTCCTTACTTTAATACGTAAGGGCCCGCTTTTGATAAATAAAATATATGTATAAATAATGGTAGCTATCATCCTTGAAACACTAGTAGACCAGGCAGCACCCACAATACCTAATTTGGGAAAGGGACCAGCCCCAGTAATCAATAGGTAATTTCCTATAATATTTAGAATATTTACAATACCTGTAATAATCATAGGGGTAAATGTATCTCCCGCCCCCCTTAGAATCGCTGCATATGAAAAGGATAAAAACATAAAAATCATTCCAAATAGTATAACATAAAAATAGGTTAAAGAAAGGTTAAGCACTTCATCGGTCATATCAAATATTCCAAAAATCTTCTTTGCAAATACCCAAGATAAAATTGTTATGATAATCCCTATAATTATATTGATAAAAACTGTTTCACCTGCGATTTTATTCAGCTTAGGATAATCCTTCTCACCAAAGGCCCTGGCTATCATTGCAGTAGCCCCTGTGTTAAAGGATGAAAAAATAAAAATAAGTGTGAAAATAATCTGGTTTGCAAATCCTACCGCAGCCAAAGCCTCTGACCCTATTAAATGACTTATCATTAAGGTATCACATAAGCCAAGGAAACTATTTAAACTCATTTCTCCAATAGCAGGTAAAGCTATTATAATAATTGCAACTAACAAAGCTTTATGCTCTTTTAAAAAATCCCTTAATCTAAGCATTTAATCACCTTCTTTCCCTACTCTATTTTTAAAATATGAAAATTATATAAAGGGCTCTATGACAAAATAACCCCCTAATTTAAAAATTATATCATAAAAAGTTTTCAAATTGCATATATATAATATGATGCAAAAAAATAATATAGATTTGATAGTAGGGGAAAGAATTAAGAAATTGCATAATTCCTGCAGCAGTTCCTTTGTTTTAAAAAAGAAGGGGTAAAATATTTCATAAATTTTTATTTGAATTTTTTACATAAAATATTTATGTTCTATACATATTAGTAAAAGTATATATTGTACTAAAAAATTAATAGGATGTAATTATGTAATTTCCTGAAATACTATTTATATTAGGAGATGGTTAAATATGAATGAAGGAGATTTTCTATTTACAATTGTGGATACAGCCGATGGCTCTGCCGTTTTTATTACTTCAAAGGATACTTGGGAAAATGAAGGAAAAATAGATCAGGGATTTACTCTTGAAGAGGCAAGAGTCCTGGAACCAGTTTTAGAAAGTGCTGGTCTATTAGAGCTTATGGAGTCATGCTATGAAATGACAAAATCCCCCGAGGAAACAAGGGACATATTATTAGACCAGGGGTTAATGGAAGATTCAAATTTCCATAAACTTATAATAACTTTATACAGCTAATAGGGAATAAGGAGGAAATAGAACCCTCCTTATTTAAGTAATCTTAAGTATTAGTTTATATATTGACGATTATATTTTCCATTTTACAATATGAGTATATGGTCAATTATACAATAACGAGTGAGTTCCTTTAAACAATGTCAAACTTCAAAACTTGAAAATCTATCATTGTTAAAATTTACTTTTAAACATTCTCTAACTTCAATACCCTCATAGAATTAAGTACGGCTATTAAGGCTACCCCTACATCTGCAAATACTGCTGCCCACATGGTGGCATGACCAATTGCTCCAAGAAGTAATACTATTACCTTTATTGTTAGTGAAAATATTATATTTTGCCATACTATTTCCTTAGTTCTTCTAGCTATTTTTATAGCACTAACTAATTTAGACGGTTCATCGGTCATGAGTACAACATCTGCCGCTTCAATTGCTGCGTCTGAACCTAGTGCTCCCATAGCAACACCTATATCTGCCCTTGCAAGAACCGGTGCATCATTGATACCGTCCCCGACAAAGACAAGCTTCCCCTTAGATTTCTTTTCCTTCTCTAGCATTTCTATCTTTTCTACTTTATGATGGGGTAAAAGTTCGGAATATACTTTATCTATCCCAAGATTTTCAGCCACTTTTCCAGCCACATTTTTGTTATCCCCCGTAAGCATAACCGTTTTGTTAACTCCAATTGCTTTAAGGTCCTTAATAGATTTTTGGGAGTCTTCCTTAATTTCATCGGAAATAACAATATACCCCCAATATTCTTGCTCTACTACTATATGAATTATTGTTCCAGTTACATCAATGTTGTCAAATCTAATATCTTCTTTTTCCATTAATTTATCGTTTCCTGCTAAAACTTCTTTACCCTTAACTAAGGCACTTATTCCATGGCCTGATATTTCATCATAGGACTGTATATCCTCTTTATTGATATCTCTTCCATATTCCTTCAATATTGAATTAGCAATTGGATGATTGGAATAGCTTTCCGCCAAGGCTGCAAACTCCAATAGCTCCTCCTTTGATATATTGCCCTTCGCTTTAATCTCAGTTACTTTAAATACTCCCTCGGTTAATGTTCCCGTCTTATCAAATACTACTGTATCTACATTGTTAAGGGCCTCAAGATAGTTCCCACCCTTTACGAGTATTCCATTTTTTGATGCCCCACCAATGCCTCCAAAGAATCCCATTGGAATAGATATTACTAGAGCACAGGGGCAAGATGCTACGAGAAATATAAGAGCCCTATATAGCCACTGTGAAAATACTGCCCCTTCAATAACTAGGGGAGGAATAATGGCCAAGGCTAAGGCACTAAAAACTACGACTGGGGTATAATATCTAGCAAATTTCGTTATAAACTTCTCAGTTGGTGCTTTTTTACTGCTTGCATTTTGAACTAAATCTAGTATTTTAGATATGGTTGATTCACTAAAATCCTTGGTAACCTTAATAGTCAAAAGACCATTCTTATTGATAAATCCTCCTAAGACTTCTTCTCCCACCATAACGTCTCTAGGAGCTGACTCCCCTGTAAGGGCCGATGTGTCAAGGGTAGATTTACCTTCTATAACTACTCCATCAAGGGGAACCCTTTCCCCAGGTCTTACTATTATTATATCTTCAATCTTTACTTCCTCTGGAGATACTTTCTTAAGCTCATTTTCTACTTTTAAATTTGCATAGTCAGGTCTTATATTCATCAGGTCTGCAATCGACTGTCTTGAGCGATTAACGGCTCGACCTTGCATATACTCCCCTATTTGATAAAATATCATAACCCCTACACCTTCAGGAAACTCGCCAATTATAAAGGCTCCAACAGTGGCTATAGCCATTAAAAAGTTTTCATCGAAAATTTTACCCCTTAGTATGTTTATTCCAGCCCTTAAAAGCACCTCTTGACCAACTATAATATAACTGATAAAGAACAGAATGAACTCAATCATGGGAGAAAACTTAAAAATTAACCCTACCCCAAATAATACTCCTCCTACTCCCAGCTTTATCAGTTCCTTTTTACCAACATCTTCTCCGTGGTCGTGGCAGCTATGATAATCACCACAACTATCCCTACCAATACTTTTTTTACTTCCCTCAATTACTTTCACATCGGGTTCATATTTCCTCACTATTTCCTTTGCATGGGTTATTATAGTTTCTATCCTATCTACATTATTTATCTCAATAGCTAACGTTTTTGTAATAAAATTTAAAGAGGCTAATTTAACATCTTCTAATCTATTAATCCCTGTTTCTATTTTAGATGCACAGCTAGCACAGTCAAGTCCTTCTAATGATAGTTCAATTCTTCTTTCATTTGCCATATCTAATCCCCCCTTGATCTATTTAACTGAGTAAAGTACATAATTCTGCCAAGTTAGAGTTATGCAATTTCCTCAACTATATATGGCTTATATGACTAAATCCTTGATCGAAAATATTTTTAACATGTTCATCATCCAGGGAATAATATACTATCTTACCATCTCTCCTATATTTTACTAACCTCGCCGACTTGAGAACCCTTAATTGATGGGATATGGCAGATTGTGACATGCCAAGGGTTACAGCTATATCACAGACACACATTTCCGCTTCAAATAGGGCACATATAATCTTTATTCTAGTGGTATCTCCAAACACCTTAAACAAATCTGCTAAATCATATAGCTTTTCTTCATTGGGCATTTTTGACTTTACTCTATCAACCCTATCTTGGTGGATTACATTACAACTACAACTATCTTTATGTGAGCTATTACTAGTCATTTAATCACCTCACTTCATTATACATATGAACATATGAATTATTGTTCATGTGTTCATCTATATAATAATATATACCTAAACTTATCACTAATCAACCTTTTTTTAAAAAATTTCAATAAAAAATTAGTGATGCTCCAAAGGTAAGTTTGAAACATCACTAATTTTAGCTTCTCCTATATTTTATATTTTTTTAAAATCCTCTATAATCATCTGAGGCTTTACATTTCCATTCCATTCATTAATATCTACAGAAAAGGCAACACTCACTGACTCCGGCTCTCCTATTTTTCTATATCTTTCTGCCAGTGAAAAGCCTATGCCATCAAGGGTAATGCTATTGCTTTTTCCAACAAACTTCAAGTGCTTCCCATCACTTCCACAACCCTTTGTCTTTGAGTTATCAACCCATACATTATGTATGACGAATAGAGGTCTAGGATTTCCCATTCCATAGGGCTCTAATTTGTATATATCTTCAATGAGTTCAATAGTAAACTGCTTAGGTGAAAGTTCTGTCATAATATTTAATTTGGGAACAAAAACATCGGGATTTTGCTTTTTAATTCTTTTGGCTCTAAAGTCTAATCTATCCTTTAATTCATCTAATTTATCCTCTTCTATAGAAAAACCACAGGCCATTTCATGACCACCAAATCCTATAAAGAGGTCGGAGCAGGTTTTCATTTCTTCATAGATATTTATTCCTGCAATACTTCTTCCACTTCCCTTTAAATGTCCTTCTTCTCCCTTGGTAACTACTAAGGTAGGCTTATAAAACATATCCTTCATCTTTCCCGCAACAATGCCAATAACTCCTTCCGATAAATTATCAGCACGTAAAACTAAAAAGTCCTTATCTCCATAGCTGGTTTCTACAAGATTTTTACAATATTTCTCTCCATTCTCCTGAACCAACTGCCTCTCCTTATTTAACGTGTATAGGTATTGAGCCAGTTTCATGGCCTCATTTTTATCTTTACTAAGGAGGAGCTCTACACCATATTTGGCATCCTCAAGCCTCCCAGCGGCATTAAAGCAGGGTCCCAATACAAAACCAATTCTACCTGCTGTTATCTCCTTATCTTTAAATCCTACAATCTCCCTCAAACTCCATATTCCTAAACGTCTGTTTGCATTTATATTCTTTAGTCCATATTTAATAAGGGTCCTATTTTCATCTATCAATGGGACAATATCACAAATAGTTCCCAGGGTAACCAGATCTAATAGGCGAGATAGGGTAGATTTGGGTAATCCTAGGGTTTTTTGAAGAGCCTGGGCAAGCTTAAAGGCTATACCACAACCGCACAGTTCTTTAAATGGGTAGTTATCTCCTTCTTGCTTCACATCTATAACTATACAGTTTGGCAGTATCTCTGGAGGAGTATGGTGATCTGTTACTATAACCTCAAGACCAATTTCATTGGCATAGTCAATTTCCTTTACAGCACTGATACCATTATCTACAGTGATAATAAGTTGTGCCTTCATTTCCTCTTTTATATGCTTTACAGCGTCTAAATTTAGACCGTATCCCTCTGTAAAGCGATTTGGAATATAGTAATCAATATTTTTAGTTATGCTCCCCAAAAACTCCAATAATAGGGATGTAGCCGTCACACCATCCACATCGTAATCTCCTACAATTATAATCCTATTATCTTTCTTTATATGATATATGATTCTAGCAACGGCCTCGGTCATATTCTTTATCATAAATGGGTCATAGGTCCTTTGAGGCTTATCACTTAAAAATTCTTCTATATCCTCCTTTTCAGTAATACCCTTTGAATGGAGTATGGTTTCAACTATAGACATGTCCTCTGTTTTTTTACATATAGTATTCCAAAGCTTTTCCATGAAAATCCTCCAATCGAAACAATAGAATTTAAAGCATATAAATATTGTACCATATACTTTAAACTTAGATAGAAATAAATCCAAGGAAAATTCCTTGAATTTATTTTCTAAAACTCTATTTCTATTGTCTAGATAATAGGCTCTGAAGAATATTAGGTAGCTGTTTTTGTATTTCTTGACCTAACTGTTGTTTAATCTGTTGGCCAATTTTATCTTGTATTGCTCCATATACTTGCTGCTTTAATTGCTCCTTTATCTTCTGACTAATCTGGTCTTGAATCTGTCTTTGTGCATATTGACCCATCCTTGACTGTGCAAAACGATTTAATCCACCACCAGTAGCCATAGAACCTCTTGAGGAGCCTAGTGGTGATCTCATACCCATAAATTGCCTTTGCATCTGAAGAGGTCCCTGCAACTGACTTATTAGACTTAAAGGTCCTTGAAGCTGTTGTATAAATCGTAAAGGTCCTTGGATTTGTTGTATAAATTTTAAAGGCCCTTGGATTTGTTTAAAGAATTCCATGATTTTTTTCAGGTTCTCCATCATTTCTGGGTCTTGTTCTTCTAATAACTGCATCAGAAAACCTTCTAATGTCTCCTCTTGTGTTTCAGCCTCTGGTTTGTCTGGGTTGTCGGATATGGTAACTGTTTCTGCTGTAGCCTCATCTATTTCGTTGTCTACCTCCACTATATACTTATCATCATCTTCTTCTAGATCAACTACTTTCGACTGTTCTTCTTCATCTCTTACTAATTTTAAAATCTTATTTCTATCCATAATGAGTTAGTATCCTTTTCCCCCCTCTATCTATAAATATATTGAAATTTGTTACAAATATATATACTCTTTGTCGCTGTTATTCATATTTATACTGCTGTTTTTTATATAAACCTATTTGTTTATTTTCACTATTATAGTATGACAAGGAATATCAAACTGTGTAAAAACTAGTCTCCTTTCATGGAAATAAATAAAAAAAAGATGTCTTAGAATGATGAATTCCTTTGCTATTTAAAATTAAAGGGACTTGGCACGTACATAAGTACTAGCCAAACCCCTGTAATCTCAAATCCTTGAGCTTCATTCATTCTGAAACATCCTAGGGCCAAACTTATAAAATGATTTTATGAAACAGCCCCTCCTATTAGAATTTCTATTATTTTATCACACCTTCTGCCTTAAGAATATACTCAAATGCATTTACAACCCTTTCATCGTAATGAATTCCGCTTAATATTTTTAGTTCATTTACAGCTTCAGATGGTAACATAGCTTTTTTATAGGGTCTATCTGTAGTCATAGCATCAAAGGCATCGGCCACTGCAATAATCTTAGCTTCAATACAAATTTCATAGTCCATTAAACCATTGGGATACCCGGAACCATCTAATCTCTCATGGTGTTCTTCTATAATTCTGCCAATCTTTTTATAATAAGTTTTTTCAACCATTTTAGCCCCATCTAAGGGATGCTTTTTTATATACTCCATTTCTTCACTAGTTAATCTGCCTGTTTTTTTTAATATTTCATCGGGCACATTTATTTTTCCTATATCATGGAAAAGGGAGGCAAATCCTATATCCTCTAATTTCTCCTTTGATAGACCAAGTTTATTACCTATTTTTAATGCATAATCCTTAACTCTCGCTCCATGATTATGGGTATACATATCCTTTTCTTGACTTTTTTTTGCAATTTCGTTTAGTTCTTTTATTGATTCACTTAGGTATTGAAATACTGATTTAGTAGATACATATAGTAATCTTACATCTTCGATTACTTTAAACTGTACATTTTCTTTTAAATGATGTATATAGAAATAATCTTCTCTTTGTAATACAATATCATTATCCTCTTGCTCTAATAATATTTGTCCCTCTAAAATATAAAAAAATTCCATTAATTCCTTTGAATCTCCAGGACCTACAAAGAATATTTCTCCAGCTTTAATCCTTTGAATCATTACTTCAGTTCCATCACCCTTAGCAATCAAACTGAGTTCTGCATTATTTTGACTAGATTTTTCTATGTATTCATTATATCTTCTTAAATATAATCCTTGCTCCATTGAAATCCTCCCAAGAAGCTGCAATAGATAAATCTTTATTTCACATTTACAAAGCCTACATCAGACAATTTACCAGCCTACAACACGGAGTGGATCTATAAGTACCGTCCTATTGCCAATCTGCACTTCTACGTATTCACAGATTACCGTTACACCAAATTTCCGTTTTGCCTTTCTAATAGTCCTTGCAGCTAAAGCATTAGTCCTATCCACTAATCTGTTTATTATTCTGTCAAGCCTCTGATCATATCTAGGGCTTTCTGGATTCAAGGCATCTGCCCTCTCTACTGCTCTATCAATCATCCTCTCTATTCTTTCGTTAGTTTCCTCCACAAGAGAGTAGACATCCTCAGCAGCAAATACACTAGAACTAAATACTAAGACTAACAAAATTGATATGATTACTATTGACAAAAGTTTTTTCATAAAGATTCCTCCCAATCATTTAATATATCCTAATCAGTAAATAGTTCTACAAGAGATTTCTATTTCCTTCAAAAAACCATATTTTTTTCAAATAATCTAAATATTCCGTTTAAGAGACTTACTTTTTTTATATAATTCTTTATAGATTTCAGCAGATTTTTTCCAACTATAATTTCCCTCCATGGCATTAGATACAATCTTTCTCCACAGGACATTATCTTCATAGAACCTAAGAGCTCTTTTAATTGTAAAAAGCATGTCATGGGCATTATAATTAGTAAAGCTAAATCCATTTCCTTCATTGGTATATTCATTATAAGATATAACTGTATCCTTTAATCCCCCTGTTTCCCTTACAATTGGAAGAGCTCCATATCTAAGGGCAATTAATTGACTTAGTCCACATGGTTCAAACTTAGAAGGCATTAAAAACATGTCTGAGGCAGCATAAATCTTGTGGGCTAAGGATTCGTCAAATAAAATTTGAGTTGATATTTTATCTTTATATCTATGGGAATAGTCCCTTAAACGAGATTCAAAGTAAGGTTCTCCAGTGCCTAAAATAACCATTTGAATATCTTCATTTAAGAGTTCATCGAATATGTGTAATAATAAATCTAATCCCTTCATATGGGCTAATCTCGATACCATTCCTATCAAAGGTACATCCTTTCTTTGGGGAAGATTTAAAAGCCTTTGAAGTCCTATTTTATTTTCTTGTTTATTTTCAAAGGAATTAACATCATACTCCAAAAAAATATGCTTATCCCTGCTAGGATTATATAGATCATAGTCGATTCCATTTACGATTCCGTACAGGTCTTCCCTTCTCGATCTTATAAGACCCTCTAGCTTCTCGCCATAATATTCATATTGTATTTCCTGCGCATAGGTTTTACTAACTGTTGTAACTATATCGGAATATTTTATTCCTCCCTTTAAAAAGCTCACTCCACCATGAAACTCCAAGGCATCTGAATGATAATACTCCATGCCTAAATTTAATAGGTCTCCCAATATCTCCCTCGGAAACACTCCTTGATATCTTAAGTTATGTATAGTAAAAATAGTCTTTATATCACCATAATGGCTATAATGTGCCTTTAATAGAGGACTTATCATTCCTGTATGCCAATCATTACAGTGAATAATATCCGTTTTAAGGTTTAAATGCCCTATCATCTCTAAAATAGCCCTGCAAAAGAAAGAATATCTTTCTCCATCATCGTAATAGGAACTATAGGCACCATCTCGTTTAAAATAATATTCATTGTCTATAAAATAGAATGGTATTCCCCTATATTCTAAATATTCTATTCCACAATACTGATTTCTCCAACCAACCTTAACCTCAAAGCTCTTGAAAAAGGTCATTTCTTCTTTAAATTCCTGGGGAATCTGTGAGTATTTTGGTAATACAACTCTAATATCTACTCCAAGTTTTCTGAGCTCCCTTGGTAACGAAAAGGCCACATCCGCAAGGCCTCCACTTTTTATAAAGGGAACTGCTTCAAAGGCTGCATACAATACTTTTTCCATCCTTATCACCCAATCCTCTATAATGTCATATTTTTTTTAATTACAAAGGGGTTCTTTTTATCTCCACTAAGTACTTTACCCTTTGTTATATAAACATATTTATCAAGTATAACATTATTCAAATAAACACACTTTTCAACAGTGCTTTTTCTCATGATAATACTGTCTTTAATAACAGCTCCCTTTCCAATTTTTACTCCCCTTCCAATAATACTGTTTTCCACATTTCCTTCGATAATACAGCCATTTGCCACTATAGAATTTATTATATTTGAGCTATCAGCATACTTCGTTGGGGGCTCATTCTTGGTCTTTGTATAAATTACCCCTCTCTTGTGAAATAATTCATCGGAAATATCTATATCCAATAGCTCCATATTTGTTTTGTAGTAATTTTCTATAGAGTTAATACAGGACACATATCCATTAAAAGGATATGCATTTACGTTTAAATTTTTAATACTCTTAAATATTGATTGCTTTAGATATTCACTATCGCCAGTAGATATACTATCTTGAATTATTGACAGGAATAATTGCTTTTTCATAATATACATTTCCATGGACATGTTATAAGATTTTGACTTTCCCGTATTTCTTCCTATACTTAAAACCTTTCCTCTTTCATCTAAGTTTAATGTATCAAAGTTTAAGAATTTAGTACAGTTGTTTTTCATCTCTTTATAGATAATAGTAATGTCAGCTTCGCTTTTTTTATGATATTTAAATGCCTCAGAATAATTGACATTACATATCATATAGCTTCTCGTTAGGAGAACGTAATTCTGCTTGCTGTATTCTATATAATCTATGTGATTCTTAAAATTTTCTATGTCTCCCCTATAAAAAGTTATATCGTGAAAATTTATTACGGGATTCAGTACAAATAGCCCGTCTATTGTTCTATCTAAATCCCAGTCCTTTCCTGTCCCTAAATGATCCATCAGAGAACGGCTTTTTCCCCGGGTAAATATTGATACATTATGAATTCCTCCATTAACCATGTTTGATAATGTAAAATCTATAACCCTATATCTACCAGCAATTGGTATAGTGGCAATTGGTCTATTGTAAGTAAGCTCTTTTACTGCTTCTTCACTCTCACTAAGATTAATTATCCCCATTATATCCTTCATATTTTCCCCCCTTTGTAAAACTTATTTATTCATTTACTACTACTATCTCATTTAAATTTTCATTTATAATCTTATATCCTTCCTTTACTACAACTTCACTCATAACTATGGCCCTTTTAACTACAGCATAATCCTCAATTCTAACATTAGGCATCACCACAGAATCAATTATTTTTGCATTTTTACCTACGTATACCCCCGGAAATAATACTGAATTCTTAACTTCGCCATTTACAATACAGCCCTCATTTAGAAGGGAGGATTTCACACTGCCAGTGTCACTAATATAGTGGGGGGGACTATTGGGAGCTTCAGAGTATATTTTCCAATTATGGTCATAAAGATTAAGCCTATTATCCTTCTTTAACAAATCCATATTCGCTTCCCATAGGCTCTCAACCGTTCCTACATCCTTCCAATATCCATCAAATAGATAGGCATATATATCTAACCCCCTATCTACCATCTTTGGTATAATATTTTTTCCAAAGTCGTTCTCAGAAGTTTTGTCCTTTTCATCTTCGATTAAGTATTGTTTAAGTACGTCCCAGTTAAATATATAGACTCCCATAGAGGCTAGATTACTCTTTGCATTTTTGGGCTTTTCTTCAAACTCATATACCCTTTTATTTTCATTTATATTCATTATTCCAAATCTATTGGTTTCCTCAAATGGAACTTCTATAACTGCAATAGTGGCCTTAGCAGATTTTTCTTTATGATATTCAAGTAATAGGGAATAATCCATTTTATAAATATGGTCACCGGACAAAATCAGAACATACTTAGCCTTATATTTATCTATAAAATCCATATTTTCATAGATAGCATTTGCAGTACCCTTATACCATCTACCTCCCTTAGGACCCACATAGGGCTGCAAAATTGTAACCCCTCCATCCTTTCTATCTAAATCCCAGGGACTTCCGATTCCTATGTGAGAATTTAATTCTTGAGGTTGGTACTGGGTTAAAACGCCAACGGTATCAATATCTGAATTGGAACAATTACTTAGGGTAAAATCTATTATTCTATACTTTCCTCCAAAGGGTACAGCAGGCTTAGCTAATCTCGTAGTTAATTTCTTTAGCCTAGAACCCTGGCCTCCCGCCAATAACATTGCAACAATCTCTTTATTCTGATTTCTCATAGGTTTTCCCCCTTAAAATGTAATTTGTAATTTATTTTGAGTAAGCTCCTTTGGTAAATACCAAACCTTGAGACTTCAAATGAAAATTGTATTCCATCTGAAATAGGAAAGCAAAATCCCCCACTTGTAAAAGTAGGAGTCTTAGAAATCCATAAAATTTCAAGGGAATTGTGTCCCTTTTTTCTTGATTAGATTACTCCTCTAAATGAAGTAGTCTAATAAATTAAACTCTAAAAATCAGATATAGGACTTGAACTTTCAACTTTCTTTTTTATAAATAACGCTCCTAGGGGTGGAATTTGAATATTAATAGAGTAGGGCTGATTATGCCAGTTAACCTTCTCTGATTTAATAGTCCTTTCATTTTGAAATCCTAACCCCCCAAATTCTTCTAAATCACTATTAAATACTTCTTCATATTCACCCCCATAGGGCACACCTATTCTGTAGCCATTGCGAGGTACAGGGGTAAAATTGCATAGAACTATTATAAAATCATCCTTCTTTCTACCTCTTCTCATGAATGTAATTATACTTTCTTCATGGTTTTGATGGTCTATCCACGAAAATCCTCTGTATTCACTATCTAGCTCATATAAGGACTTCTCCCTTTTATAAAAACAATTTAGTTTCTTTATAAAGTTCTGCATTTTTTTGTGCATTTCAAAATCTATAAGCATCCAATCTAAACCCTTCTTATAATCCCATTCTATGAATTGTCCAAATTCTCCACCCATAAACAAAAGCTTTTTTCCAGGATGTGCAATCATATAGGCATACAAGATTCTTAGGTTTCCAAATTTTTCCCAATAATCTCCAGGCATTTTATCCAGTAATGACCTTTTACCATGGACTACCTCATCATGGGATAAAGGTAATATATAGTTTTCAGAAAATGCATACATGAAGGAAAAAGTTATGAGATTATGATTCCATTTTCTATAGATAGGGTCCATTTCCATATATCTAAGCATGTCATTCATCCATCCCATATTCCACTTGAAATTAAATCCCAGACCATCTAGATGAATTGGAGCGGTTACTAGGGGCCATGCTGTAGATTCTTCAGCAATCATAAGAGCATTGGGAAAATTATTAAATACAGTTTCATTTAATTTTTTTAAGAATTCTATTGCCTCAAGATTTTCTCTCCCACCATATTTATTTCTTAAAAAATAGTTTTCTTTTTGACCATAATCTAAATAAATCATGTAAGATACTGCATCTACCCTAAGTCCATCTATATGATATACATCGAACCAAAATATAGCATTAGATATTAAAAAGCTAATTATCTCTTTTTTACCATAGTCGAATATAGCGGTTCCCCAATCAAGGTTTTCTCCCATTTCTGGATTACTGTACTCATAAAGAGACATTCCATCAAATTTCCATAGTCCATGGTTGTCTTTACAAAAATGGGCCGGTACCCAATCTAAAATTACACCTATACCACTTTGGTGACATCTATCTACAAAATACATGAAATCCTTAGGATTACCATATCTGCTTGTAATAGAATAGTATCCCGTTATCTGGTATCCCCATGACCCATCAAAGGGATGCTCATTAATGGGGAGTATTTCTACATGGGTATATCCCATTT
>JAKSBP010000335.1 GCA_022361035.1 Clostridia bacterium | reverse complement strand
TGTTAAGTAGATACTAGAAGGTAAAACAGATTTATAAAAATCGCTGGGAAGGAAACCTCAGTGTCTGCTTTTGTTTATTAAGTTTGTTAGTCACACATTTATATATAGTGAATATTGCAATATATTGAGAAGATATGATAAAATGAATAAAGTAAATAAAGGAGGTGTAAAGGTGAAAGGTCAGGTTTTAGTTGATTATATTTTGAATAAACTGCCGTCTAACTATACTATAAAATTTACTTTTTTAACCCAAGGGGGTAGTGTGTCCAAAATCGAATATTATGTCAACTAAAATCAAGTAAATCATCTTTACCTAAAATTAAAATCAGTTATTTATCTAGGTAGGAATTTACTTGCCTGGATTTTTTATGGCTATAAAGAGATGCATTTAAGTTATGAAAATAAGTAAATTTAAAGTCTTAAATTTGATTGTCTGTAAAATCTTAAGATATACAAGTGTTTACTATGGAAATCCAGGGATAGATTTACTTCCTTGGATTTTTGTGTTTTTGGAAAGCTAATAGGGCTATGTTAATGACTTTTAACTATTAGAGGAGGAACAAAGCATGATAGAAATTGCTTTAAGGAATATTGAGAAATACTATGGAGGAAAGAAAGTATTAGAGGATATGAGCTTTGAGATTCTTAGGGGAGATAAGGTAGGAATATTAGGAAGGAATGGAACGGGGAAAACCACAATTTTTAAGATAATATCTAGGTTAGAGAGCTATGATGGAGGAAGCCTATCCATAAGAAAGGGTACATCCATAGGGTATTTAAATCAAATACCTGAATATCTAGAGGGATATAGGGCCATAGATGTGTTAAGGGATGCCTTCAAGGAGGAATTTATTATTAAAGAAGGGCTGAGAAGCTTAGAAGCTGAAATGATAGGACTACAGGGTGAAAAGCTGGATAGGATAATGAAAAAATATGGAGAATTGCAAATAGAGTATGAACATAGGGGCGGCTACGAGATAGAAGAAAAAATCAATAGGATATGTACGGGACTCAAAATTAGGGAAGAGTTTAAGGAAAGATGTTTTAACACCCTAAGCGGTGGAGAAAAGACTACAATTATGTTAGGGAAAATACTACTCCAAAGTCCAAGTATACTTTTACTTGATGAACCTACCAATCATTTAGATGTAGATTCAGTTCAATGGCTTGAGGAGTTCTTAAGGGAGTATAGGGGAACAGTCTTAATAATATCCCATGATAGATATTTCATAGATGCTCTTGTAGATAAAATAGTGGAAGTTGAGGGTGGAAGGGCCAGTATATATCATGGCAATTACTCCTATTATGTGGTAGAAAGGGAAAGAAGGCTGCTGGAACAGCTTCAGGCCTATAAAAACCAACAGAAGAAGATTAATGCCATGGAGGAAGCTGTAAAAAGATTTAAGGTTTGGGGAAATAAAGGGGACAATCCAGCAATGCATAAAAAGGCATCAAATATGGAAAAGAGAATTAATAGGATAGACAAAATCGATAGGCCCACTTTAGAAAAGTCAAATATGAAACTTAATTTCACCTCAAATCTTAGGTCCGGAAAGGATGTAATAGAGGTAAGGGGATTAAAGAAAGCCTTTGGAGATAAGGTTGTGTTAGAGGATTTAAATTTCCATGTTAGGTACGGGGAAAGGGTAGCAATTTTAGGAAAGAATGGCTGTGGAAAATCTACCCTTATTAGAGTATTATTAAAGGAGATGGCTGGTGATGATGGAGAAGTGAAAATGGGCTCAGGCGCTAAGATAGGTTATCTACAGCAGGAAATAGAGTTTAAAAATGAAGAGCATACTATTTTAGAAGCCTTTAGAGAGTATTATCCGGTATCCGAAGGCCAGGCAAGGGGTATATTGGCAGGATTTCTATTTTATGCTGAGGATGTATTTAAAAAGGTAAAAAACTTATCCGGTGGGGAAAAGGTAAGGTTAAAGCTGTGTAAGCTTATGCATGGGGATATAAACCTCCTGATTCTTGACGAGCCTACTAATCATCTTGATATAGATTCAAGGGAGACCCTGGAAAGGACATTATATGAGTTTGGTGGAACCATAGTTTTTATATCCCATGATAGATACTTTATAAATAAGATAGCCCATAGAATAGTAGAGCTTCATAATAAGAAACTGATTAATTATCTAGGAAATTATGATTATTATAGGGAAAAAAAGTCTAGGGATAAGTTAGACCTTGAAGAGAAATCTAATATTAAGAGGGTAAGAAAGAAAGGAACTTCAAATATAAATAAAATAAGGGATAATAAGGAGAGGATAATAAAAGAGCTTGAGAATAAAATTGAGGAGCTAGAAGCCCAAATTGAAAATCTAGATAGAATTTCCACTAATCATAGCCATGATTATGAAAAGCTAGCTGAAATTCATGATAAAAGGTGTAATTTGCAACAGGGGCTTGAAGGGTTATTGGAGGATTGGATAAAATTGAATTCATAAATGTAAAACTTTGTTTATGTATTAAACTCAATTTTGTATAATTATATAGTATTGAAAAGTATATTAATTTTTAAAAAATCAAAGGAATAAATTAAGAAGTAATTTGAAATATAAGTCAAATTTATAGGAGAGATAAAATGGCAAAGCATGAGCTTATAGCTACTTCGGCATTTGGAATAGAGGCAGTAGTTGCTAGAGAACTTAGGGATTTAGGATATGAAGATGTAACTGTGGAAAATGGAAGGGTGACATTTATAGGAAATGAGGAGGCCATATGTAAAAGCAATTTATGGCTAAGGTGTGCAGACAGGGTATATTTAAAGGTAGGAGAGTTTACAGCCACAACCTTTGAAGAGCTTTTTCAACAGGTAAAGGCACTTCCCTGGCAAAACTATCTTCCTGTAGATGCAAATTTTCCTGTCAATGGAAAATCAGTAAAGTCGAAGCTTTTTAGTTTATCGGATATACAGGCTATCTCCAAGAAAGCCATAGTGGAAAAGATGAAGGAAACCTATTTGCAGGAATGGTTTGAAGAAAGTGGAAGCAAGTATCCTATAATGGTTTCTATTTTAAAGGATAGGGTGACTGTCTCCATAGATACAAGTGGTCCAGGGCTCCATAAGAGGGGCTATAGGGAAGTAGGAAGCGAAGCACCCTTAAAGGAAACCCTGGCAGCGGCTATGATAAAAATAAGCAGATGGCGGCCAGATAGGGTATTGATTGACCCACTATGCGGGTCGGGAACTATACCGATAGAGGCTGCCCTAATAGGTAGGAATATAGCACCGGGACTTAATAGGAACTTCATTTCAGAGGAATGGGATTTCATTTCTAAGGAACTGTGGAAGAGAATTAAAAAGGAAGCCTATGAAGCTATAGAATATGATAGGGAGTTAAGTATTTACGGATATGATAGGGACGGCAGGGTAATTAATGTGGCTATGAATAATGGAATAGAAGCTGGAGTAGATGACTGTATACATTTTCAAAAAAGGTCTGTAGAGGAACTTAGTTCTAAGAAAAAATATGGATACTTAATATGTAATCCACCCTATGGAGAGAGACTCAGTGAAAAAAAGGAAGTGGAAGGGTTGTATAGGGAAATGGGTAAAATATTTACCCAGCTTGATACATGGTCCTACTATGTAATTACTTCCCATGAAGGTTTTCAGGAATCCTTCGGTAAGAAAGCCGATAAAAATCGAAAACTCTACAATGGGCGTATTAAGTGCTATTATTATCAATATTTTGGACCAAGGCCGCCGAGGAAAAAGGAAGAAGATTCATAGACTTTATGTTTTGTAATAGGTAAAAAGTAAAGTAGTTTATACAAATTTCTTAAAAAATTCTTAATTTCTTACAAATATGTTATTTTATAGAAGGAGTTTTGCAGATAATGGAGAAAAATAACAGGACTAACAAAACTTTTTAGATAAAATAGCATAGGGAGGTTTTATTTATGCAGCTAACTATTGCAGTTTGTGATGATAATCCCATACAATTAAATATAGTAGTTTCATGTATAAAATCTTTAAATATCAAATGGAAAGTGGAAATATTACATGCTTTAAGTGGAAAAGAACTTCTAAATAAGTTAGAAAAAAAGAGGGTAGATGTTGCTTTTTTAGACATAGAAGGTATAGATGGAATAGGATTAGCAAGAAAAATATTAAAGAAATATAAAGATTGCATTATAGCCTTTATAACTGGATTTAAAGACTATGCCCTTGAAGCCTTTAATGTAGATGCTTTTGATTACATACTCAAGCCCATTACAGAGAAAAGATTTAAAAAATCTATAGAAAATATAATTTTAAGACTTAAAGAAAAAAGAGCCTTTAAGGAAACAAATAATGTATTTACTATAAATAATAAAAACCATACAGTTAAAATAAAGTATGGAGATATATTTTATTTTGAAAAACTACTAAATAAGATAAAGGTATACACTTCAAAGGGCGAATATGAGTATTATGGTAGTTTAAAAAATTTAAAGAAAGAGTTAGATATGGAAAAGGGCTTCATACAATGTCATCAAGGATATATATTGAGTATACCAAAGATTTTAGAGCTAAGGAATGAAGAGGTATATATAAGGGACATAGAAAAGCTAGTACCTGTAAGTAGAAGGTATAAGAAGAAGGTAAGAAAAATTTTAGAGGAGAATTTATTTTGTAAAATATGATTATATTTAAGGTAGTAGATTACATATTTTGTATACTAGACGTATTTTTGATGTTTTATTTTGTAGGTCAGTTTTTAATTAGAAAGAAAGTAGATAATAAACAGATATTTTTAATAATATTCCTTCAATCATTAGTAAATTATTATATTAACAGCAAAATAGGAGTGGTTACTCTATTAGGCTTGGTAATAATGGTGTTTACTACAGGAATTCTTTTTAGAATCATATTTAAGGAAAAGCTCGTAAACATATATCTCTTGATTATATTGGGAATAGTTATATTAGTCTTAGTTGAAATGTTAGTAATTATTTTGATAAAGCTTACTACAAAGGCAGATCCTAAATCATTTCTTACTAGTAATATATATAGAATTGCAGGTGGAAGTATATCAAAGATAATTCTATATATTCTTATTAGATGGTTAGCTAGAAAGATAAGATATAAAATCATCAATTATTTTGAAAAGAAACAAATATATGAGTTAATGTTTGTACTAATGTTAAATATAATAGTTGTTTTTTTAGGTATTTGGATTTATAAAAATACTAATATTATTAAAGGAAATAAAGAAATATATATAGTGACATTGTTCATAGGGATTATAATATTTACCATTTTAATACTTAGGATAACAAAGCAGATAATAAAATATACCCATAGGGAAGTTATATGGAGTCTAAAAGAAAGGGAATATAAAAGGCAAGAATTCTATATAAAAAATATGGGTGATATGTTTAAAACTCTCAAAGGGCAAAGACATGACTTTAATAACCATGTGGGATGTATATATGGCTTAATGAGAATGGATAAATTTGCGGAAGCTAGGGTGTATATTGAAAAATTAACTAAAGAAGCAAATGAATATAATGAAATAGTAAATGCAAATAATCCTATTCTTACATCACTATTAAATATAAAGATTACAAAGGCGAAGAAAAAAGGTATAGAAGTAGAAACAAATGTAGATATGAACAAGGATATATCAATAGAATACATAGACCTATCAATTATAATGGGGAATCTTTTAGATAATGCAATAGAAGCTTATGAGCATATAAAAGAGGGTAATAGATATATAGAAGTGGATATATATACAAAAGTCAATAATTTAATAATAAAAGTAACAAATAGGAAGCCTTCAGAAATAAAACTACAGGAAAAAATTAATAAAGAAGGCTTTACAACAAAAGAAGACATACAAAATCATGGTTTTGGTTTGAAAAATATAAGGCAGGTAGTAAGTAAATATAAAGGAATAATTAAGATAGAAGATGAGGGAGATATATTTAAAGTAAATATAGCCATACCTATAGAAAAATGATCTATAAAAATAGGTCATTTTTCTACTTTTTGAGAATGTGTTTACCAAATATCATCTTTCAACGACCGCTTTTATAAGATTTATTGAAAAAGTTAAAGAAATAAAGTAAGATGTCTATAAAGCTTGTGGATAAAAATAACATTAATGGAATTAAATTAAAAAACATTAAAGAGATAAGGCCATTGGCAACATAATTTTAAGAAGTATAAATCATTGAAATGTATTTAAAAGAGGGGATGTTATAGGAAATCTATTAAAATAATACAAAGCTATAGACAAGTAAATAGAGTGCCAACAATCCAGTACTTTGATGCTCACATGACATGAAGTAGATAGAATTTATAACTACGACTAGGGAGAAATGGTGGTATAGTATTATGTTAAGATTTCTGATGAGTGTAAAAAATGAAATTACTTGTAATAAATTAGAGCAGTTATACTTTTTATATCATAAAGAAATGTTTTATGCAGCTTATGCCATATTAAAGGATTATCATGAGGCAGAAGACGTAGTACAAACTACTATTTTAAAACTTTCATCAAGGCTTGAAAAAATAAAGACAGTAAAGTGTGATAGAACAAGGGCCTTTGTTGTTATAATAGTTAGAAATCTTTCTATAAATATATACAATTAAAGGAAGAAAAGAAAATATATATCAATAGACGATTTCAATGAAAAATTACCTCATGATGATATTAGTCCAGAGGAATACATTATCCAGTTAGAGCAATTACAAGAAGTGAAAAAATTACTTACTAAGATAAATATATCCTACGCTGATATATTAACATTAAAATATTACTATTCATATTCAAATTCAGAGATAGCAGAGCTAATGAATATAACAGAAGTTAATGTTAGGGTTAAAATACATAGAGCAAAACAAGCTTTATCTAAAGGGAGGTGTTTTAAGTAAAAAGGAAAGCTAGGGAAAATAGATTAGATAATACAAACTCTCTT
>JAKSBP010000207.1 GCA_022361035.1 Clostridia bacterium | reverse complement strand
GTACGATTATTGATGCAGGCACGGGTGTTACAGGCGCATTCTCCAGCGTCGCCGGCGACAATGGTTTGTTGATCACCAATACCGTCGATATTGATGAAATCAATTTCGACGTCACGGTTACGACAACCCTTCTTCCGGCATCATCCGTAGGCGACTTGAATGAGAATCAAACCAATGTCGGCGATGCGCTCATCGACATTCTCAGCGAGGCTGACATTGACCCGGGGCTGACGGATTATATCGCCAGCATCGGCGCCATATCGGACGCCGGCGAACTGGGGTTCGTGTTGAGCGAGTTGTCTCCGGAAGGGTTTGACGCCGGGCTGCGTTTTCTGGCCCAGTCGCAGGGGCGTTTCATGTCCGCCGTCGCATTGCGGTCGCCGCAACCTTCACAAGATGGTCCTTATGTCTGGGGCGCGATCGATCTCAGCCATCTGTCGAAAAACGAGGATGCGCAAAACCAGGGCTTTAAAGGCGACATTCGCGAATTCTCGGCGGGCGTTTCAGGGCTTGGGCGCGGTCCGGTCCGGTTCGGCGTCGCCGGCGGTTATGCGACGTTCAACGGTGAAACGGATGCAGGCCTGAGCGACGAAGCCGATGCAAAGCTCTATCGGCTTGCGGCGAGTGCGCAAGTTCTAATTGACGGCGCCGGCGCCAACGGACGCATTGACAATGTATTCGGTTTTGCTGCGGGCGAGAGCGAGTTGTCTATGCGGGTGGCCGATCCGGCGTCGAGCGCGCCGATCCTGCAATCGGGTGAAGCCGATATTCGCAGCTTTGGATTTGCTAGCCGATTCACAGTGACTGGAGTGAATGGACGCGATTGGGCGATCCATCCGCATGCCGAGGTTGGTCTCGACTCTGTCAAACAGGATGCAGCGCTTGTCGGCTCGGACCAGCCGACGGCGCTGTCCGTTGAAGAGGTTGGCAGCACCCGAGCGCATATCGGATTGGGCGCGTCTTTTGCGCGCCGGCTCATGGACCGGCTGACATTGCGCGCATCTGCGACGGGATTGCGCTACTTTGGCGATACGCAAAATGTTTTCCACGCACGCCTTGCAGGCGCGCCGACGGAGGCGTCAGCGTTTGATATATTGGGAATAAGCGTTGAATGGCAGGCCCGGATGCGGGCGGGCGCAATGTATGAACATAAGAGCGGCTTTACATTGTCCGCAGACGTTTTCGGCGAAGCCGGCGATGTGAACGCTTATGGCGCTCGTTTTGAACTTTCGAAAGGATTTTGAAACGTATTTTCGAAAGACGGAAACCAGACGTCGCTTGGAAGGAAATAATTCGTTTCACTTTTCGTGCAGCTGTCTCCCCCCTTACTATTGCACTCCGTCGCCCTCACATTTCCGTTCCCGAAACATGAAGACGCCATCACTATATGTTCCTGATTCTTCGCATCGCCCCGAAACGAATTGACGCTCTAAGGACCGTATTGTCTTGGCGACCGTTAAACGTCGTCTATGGATGCGGGTGTTCGGGCGCCGGGTGTGCATGCGGATGGTGAAAGGGGCCCGGGTGGGGGCGCGGGGCGGCGCATGCCGCGGTCATTAAGAATGCGGCGGCAAGAACAAGAAATCTCAACATGGTTCAACGCTCACTCTGCTCGGGCGCCTGTGCGCGAAGCGCTTCCAGGCGAATGCTCATGGGCTTCCTTTTTTGCAGTTCTTTTCTAAAGGGCTGCTAATTTTTCTGTTCTGAAAGTCTCAAAACAACGCTGCGTTTGCCTATTCTTTCTAAAGAATGTCAGTAATTTGTATTGTTGGTTAACGACCCTTCCTGCTCTTGTTCAATTGCGCCGCGGCCCCCATATGTTTTTTACTCCCGAACGAACAGGAGGACGACATGACGGCTTTTGTAAACGAAACTAATCTTGCCTATGGCAATGGCGGATATGACGATCACCTTGTCAGCATTACCGAACGCCCGCGAGAAGAGTTGCCGGACCTTATGCCGTCGCCGACAATCCATGAGATGATCATGGCGATGAACATGGGCGTGCTTGCGCACGCCATTTATAGCATGAATGATTATGGCGTGGTGATCTGGCGGCGGCCCAAAGACGAAGACGATAAACTGGCGGAACTCTAGGCGTTTTGCCGAGTTCCGAGCGCACCATCGGATTTTTTGTCGATTGTCGAGCGGTTTAAGGTTAACCATAACCGCGCCGCCGGCGCCGCC
>JAKSBP010000152.1 GCA_022361035.1 Clostridia bacterium | reverse complement strand
GAACATTTTAGTAGGTGAGTATGGGATTTTTGTTATTGGTTTTGAATGGCCTCTCACTTTAATTCTGCCCTATGTTTTATTCTTCTATGTAGTGTTCGCTTTCTTAGAAGATTGTGGATATATACCTAGACTTACAATTTTATTTGATAATTTAATGAGTAAAATTGGTTTGCAAGGTGGAAGCATTATTAACCTATCTATGGCGTACGGGTGTGCTGTACCAGCAATTATAGGGACACGAACATATGGAACGAAAAAGGAAAGGTTAATTGTTACGACATTAATTTCCTTTACTGTTCCCTGTATATCACAAATAGGAGCATTAATTGAACTTATTAGCAGTAGATCATATCTTTTGTTTATTCCACTATTTTTAATTGGTTTTACACTTTTTATAATTGTTTCATACATTTTAGGTAAAACCTTAGAAGGTGTTGTAGAACCGCTTATTATCCAACTTCCTAATCTATTGATTCCAAATAGGAAGTCTTATTTTAGAAAAATTTTAATTCGTATGAAAAGCTTTATGGTCGATGCAGAAGGTCCAATGTTTATTGCGATTTTAATAGCGGCATTGCTTAAGGAAACAGGAGCACTTGATGCATTTGCCACTTTTGCCTCTCCATTAGTCAAAGATTGGTTAGGACTTCCAGCACAAGCAACAGATGGTTTGATTTTAGGAATTGTGCGACGTGAAATGTCTGTAACACCACTTATTGGTTTGGGTTTAAATAGCCTGCAAATTTTAGTTGCTTCAGTAGTTTCGCTATTATACATTCCTTGTTTATCAGTGTTCGGAGTAGTCGCTGCTGAATTCAATGCTAAAACATCAGTGATGATAGTTATTCTAACAACAGGTGGGGCTTTTGTAATAGGTGGTTTAATAAATCAGATAGGATTGCTATTATTATAGGAGACGTTTATTATGAACATAACAAAAACAACTCAATCAATAGAAGAGTTATCAGTAATGAATAAGTTGTTTCTAAAAAGCTTGCTTGCTTTTTATAAACCATTAGTCAAAAAAGAAATAGTGGCTGCGAATATTAATTATAGTGACACTATTTTATTTGTTGGTGGAGGAAGTGCACCTTACAGTGCAATTTTATTAAATGAACTAACAGGTGCAAATGTTAAAATTATAGACAAGGATTATAAGAGTGTCTTAAATGCACAAAAAATTATTGATAGATACAATTTGAAAGACCTAACAGTTGAATGCTGCAATGGAAAAGATGCTGATTATACAAAATATTCAATAGTTCATTTAGCCCTGCAAGTTGATTCAAAACAAAAAATTGTTGATAAAATAATAAGTAGTACAAATGCAAAAATATTAATTAGAGTTCCAAAAGAAGAAGTTGTGAAAATATATGATGAGTTTGATTATAAAAAATACAAAATTAACAATTTTGTAGAACATTACAACTTATCAAATGTTGGAAAAACATTAATTTATGAAGGTTAATTTAAAATATTTATTTTATGTCATAGTTACTTTACTACTTATTATCTTCTTAAAAGATGTTGATTACAATGAAATGATTTCACAAATAACAGAAATCAACTTATGGATTTTAGTATTTCTAATGTTTATACAGCTAATTAGTCAATTATTGATTGCAATGCAGTGGACTAAAATATTGAGTATTAATTCATATCGAATAAGTATAATTAAGATGTTATTCATTAATACAAAGAGTTCAGTAATAGAGGCAATTACTCCTGGAACAAAAATTGGTGGAGAAGCATATAAAACAGTTATTCTTAGAAACAAATTGAAATGCTCATATGAAAAAGCAGCATCACTAGTAGCTGTGCAAAAAATAATTAGCTTTATTGGCCTATTGTTTTTTACTTTATTAAGTTTAATTTATTTGTTCATTACAAATGATATTGACTTAATTAGCGATAACAAGTATATGTTAATTGGAGTAGTAAGTTTTGTTTTTTTAGGCTTAATTTATTTCTATAAATATCCTGAAAAAATTTTAAAACCATTTAGAACAAAAAATAAAATTTTACAAAAGCTTTCTTACTTCATGAATGATTATGAAAAGTCACTTAATAATATCAAGAAAGAGAAATGGGCTATTCCAATACAAATTATAATAACTTCAATCATTTGGTTATTATTCCCAGTGAAACTATATATTATTCTTTTAGCATTTAATTTAGATATTAGTTTGTATATGGCATTTATTTTAACGTTTTCTGCTTATGTTGTAGGAACAGTCTCGATTACGCCAGGAGGTTTAGGTACATTTGAATTAACTATGTCAACACTTATGATTCTATTAACAAGTACAAGCAGAGAAGAAGCATTGCTTATCGCAGGTTTATTTAGAATAATAACATTCTGGTTTGTAATTTTTATTGGCGTAATATTAATTTCTATTGAGAAACTAGCATCTAATAAGGGGGGTTGATATGAAAAAGAATATTGCAAATTTATTGTCAATTGTAAATGCTATCTGTGGTTTGATAGCAATCATCATTTTAATGATTGATTCAAGTAATGTGGCTTTCGCTTCATTATTAATTATTGTAGGTGGAATGATTGATTTTTTAGATGGAAAAGTAGCTAATCATTTAAACATTGCATCTGTGTTTGGTAAGCAAATGGATTCATTCGCTGACATAATAACATTTGGGATAGCACCAATCATTGTTGTCATATCCAAGTTTCATGATTACTTCTTTCATCAAAGGATACCTGTTATTGTTTTAGCAATTCTAATTATTTATGTAATAAGTGGAATTATTAGATTGGCGAAATTTAATATATCTAGTGAGCGTACTTATTTTATAGGGTTACCCTCTACTATATCTGGAATGATAATTGCCTTTATAGTATCTACCTTATCGTTAAGTATCATACAGGTATCAGTTATTATACTCATTCTTGCACTTCTTATGAATTCTAATTATAAAGTAAAAAAAATCATGTAAAATAATAGACTATTTTTCACCAGCTGCTAAGTATTTATTAGTGATTTATGAAAAAAGTAATTTTGTAATATTGACTTATGAATTGTTTGATATTAAGTAATAAAATATACAATAAATTTTTAGTATTGATAAAAGTGTAAAAAGGAGACAAAAAATGATTACAGTTAGAAATTTATATAAAACTTATGGTTTAGATACTGTTTCTATTGAGGCGTTAAAAAACATCAATATGGAAATAAAAAGTGGTGATTTTATAGCTATAAAAGGACCATCAGGTTGTGGTAAATCTACTCTTTTAAATATAATTGGATGCTTAGAAAAACCAACAAGTGGAGAAGTTTTGCTTGATGGTATTAATGTGGGAGAATCTAACAATGATGAACTTGCAAATATTAGGAGAGATAAAATAGGATTCATTTTTCAAAATTACAATCTAATTCCAACTATGAATTCATTAGAAAATGTTGCACTTCCTATGATGTTTGCAGGAAAAGATGAGAAAGAAATATATAATAAGGCTACTCAATTACTTCAATCTGCTAAGATGGGTGAGAGAATTAATCATAAGCCCTCTGAATTAAGTGGAGGTGAACAACAAAGAGTATCCATCGCTAGAGCTCTTATTAATAACCCTTCTATTATTATAGCCGATGAACCCACAGGTAATCTTGACAGTAAAACTGGTAAAATAATAATGGATATGCTAATTAATCTAAATAAAGAAGGTAAAACAATTATTCTTGTTACTCATGATTTAACAATAGCAAAAATGGCAAATAAAATAATATATATAAAAGATGGAGAATTTGTTGAGGGGGAAATATGAGTGAAAGCAAAGTACACGATTAACATAGCTTTTAAAAGTTTAAGAGAATATAAATTAAGATCGATCTTGACATTGCTCAGTATAATATTGGGAATTGCTACATTAGTATCACTAATTTTAATTAGTGAAAGTATGGAAAAAGCTGTTGGTGAAAGATTAGGTGGAACTGTAGATGTTATTAGAGTGGTACCAGGTCATGTTATACCTGGTAGAGATGTTGTTACATACGGGTCCTTCACAGAAGAATCAGCATTAGCAGTACAAGAGCATCCTAATGTTGCTGCTACTTCAACATGGATGGTAGAAATAGCAACAGCAGAGTATAACGGCAAATCATCACCTGTTGAAATAATGGGTGGTAATCCAGAAGACATTAAGGAGTTCATGGGTGGTAGCGTTGAAATTAAAGAAGGTAGACTTATAAATGGTGGTGCATCTAATGAAGCAATTTTAAGTACTTCAACACTTGAGCATATCAATAGGTGGTTAGATTCAGACCTAAAAGTAAATGATATACTAAAAATTAATGGTGTTGATTTTACCATTGTAGGAGTTATGGCATATGACCTTGCTGGTGTTGAGGTTAGCCATAGATTGTTAATTAGTAAAAAAGATATGAAAACAATAACAAAATCTGATGATGTAATGCTTATGTTAGTGAAAGTCAATGATTTAGATAAAGTTGACATGATTAAAGAAGATGTAGAAGATATTTTGGATAAGTTCCATAATGTTAGTGGATTAACAACAGCTATTGCAGCAGAAACAGTAATTGACCAAGTTGGCATGGTTACTAAAATAATTGAATTAGTCGTTATTACTATTGCACTAATTGCATTAATTGTT
>JAKSBP010000264.1 GCA_022361035.1 Clostridia bacterium | reverse complement strand
GATCGTCGCTCTGGCCGGTCTGGAAGGCCAAGGTCAGCGGGAAATCGTGCGCTCGGCCATCGGGCAATTCGCGCCTTGCGCAGGAACGATCAAAGTCCGGGATCAGATTGTGACCCTGCCGGTTGCTGAAAGCAGCGGCGTTCGATCCTTGAAAGAACTCGGGGTCGGCTTTGTGCCGGAGGATCGCAAGGAAGAAGGGCTGCTCCTCAACTTGTCGGTTTCCGACAACATCGGATTGGGAATTCACAGCGCGAGGAATGCGATGTCGCCGGCCCGGCCGCTTCGACAAATCGTCAAACGGACGATGGAAAGCCTTGGCATCAAAGCGACAGGGCCCGGGGCTCTGGTCACGTCCCTGTCCGGGGGGAACCAGCAAAAGGTTCTCCTGGGGCGATACCTCGCCTCCGACGTCGAGATTCTCATCATCGAGGAGCCGACCCGCGGCGTGGATATCGGCGCAAAAGCTGAAATCTATCGCCTGCTGAGGAATCTCGCCAATTCAGGCAAAGCTATCCTCGTACTCTCCAGGGAGACCGTTGAACTCATCGGCCTGTGTGATCGCATTTACGTGGTTCACGACCAAACCATCGTCGCTGAGATGCCGGCCGTCGGTGCAAGCGAACACAAAATCCTGGAGGCTGCGTTACGTCAGTCTGAGACCCAACAAGAACTTCTCCCAACATGACGACGCGGACATTCAACACCTACCTGGGGAAAAATTCGCGTCAGGGGCTCTGGTATGTCCCGTTGCTGATCGCGGTCGCCGGTACGGTCATTCTGACACTCTATACGGACGACTTTGCGACTGCGCAGAATCTGTCGAACCTTCTGTCTCAGGCTATGCCGCTGATCATCGTCGCCATCGGTCAGATGATTGTCATTGTCATCGGTGGAATGGATCTTTCGGTCGGCTCCATCATCAGTCTGACGACAGCTCTGCTTGCCCTCGATGCGCCGGCACCTGTGCTCATTCCATCGGTGTTCGTGGTCGCCGCATTGATTGGTTTGGTGAATGGATATTCGATCGTAAAACTGAACGTGCATCCCATCATCGCGACGCTTTCCATGCAGTTCATCGTCGTCGGGTTTGCAAGACTGCTGCGTCCGGTTGCCGGAGGTTCGGTCCCTGATGTTGTCGTGTCTTCGGTTGCGGGAACGATCCTCGGCGTTCCACTGACGGTTTTCTGGGCAATCGCGATCCTGTTGCTTGGCTGGAAGCTGGTTCATGGCTCCCGATTTGGGCTTCACCTCTTTGCAATCGG
>JAKSBP010000226.1 GCA_022361035.1 Clostridia bacterium | reverse complement strand
TTATTAGTGTCTCCAAGGTCTTTAAAATTTTTGACTTCTTCCTGAATTTCTGCAAACTGATATTTAACTTTTTCTACCATGCTCTCATCTAGCTTTACTGTTAAGTTGACCTCTGTACTCCTTAAACTTTCTTCAAGGGTAGAGATTTGTCCTTGAAGCCCCTGGATAGCTTCGGCACTTTGGTTGAGTTTAACCTGTGCAACAATATCTAAATTGTCCTTCATTCAATCTCACCATCTCACCTTAATGAAATTTTTTATAAATATCATTGAAAATAATTATTTTTTTATTTTTCTTCCCCTTCTAAATGGGACAGTTCTCTATTTAAGGCTTCTTTTTTTCCTTCATCTATGAAAGACAACAGGGTTTGTAGTTTTGTTGTGTCAAATTCCGCCATGGCTTTAATGCTTTCTGATAAGGTTCTGTTAAGGGATGCTACAGTATCTTGAAGTCTATATCCAATGGAGCTTTCAAGCTCTGCCAATCTATATTCCTGGGCTATCCTATCTTCGAGAAAGTCTTCGAGTCCTTTTATTTCAAGCTCTGGAATACTTCTTTTAATCAGGTCAATTAAGCCCGTTACCTTGAGTACATCATACATTTCAAAGGGGTCCTCCATAGGGACTAGGTTGGTGTAATACTTCACAATGAAAAAGTCAAACATTACTTCCTTTATAGCCCCATCAAGCTTACTCAGCTTTCTTTCATCCTCATAAATAAAGGCATTTTTTACAATTAACTCTACCATAATCCTTTTCTTCTCAATAGGTAGATACTCTTTTACTTCTATTTCAAACCCTTCATATTCAAGGGTCTTACTTTTCTCAGTTCCGGTTCCTTTAATTAAATCCATTGAAATTTCCTTTACCACCTTAAAAAACCTCCCCTACTACTCTATTAACAATATAAAACACTCTAAAAACCTACCTTACAGATTTCTTGGTAGGTCCGGTACTACTATTATTCCCTCTATATTAAAGCCATTATCAAGCTCTATAGTGATTGCATAGTTACCAGATATGCTAGGGCTGCCCTTAATCATTTTATAATTTTCATCAAATAATAATCCCTCGGGTAAACCCTGAACATCAATTACACTGGCCTCTTCAAAGTTTAATATAAGCTCTATAAAGGATTGTTTCTGAGCTACAATCCTCATGTCCCTCATTGAAGTTCCCGAGCCTACGTTATCGAAGGATGGAGGTCTGTAGTTTTCTACGACTACACTAACTGGCTTAATAGGTGTAGTACCAAGACCAGATTGGTTTTCCTTATCCATGACATTAATAAAGGCCTCATTATAAAATAATAGAGGTCTTTTTTCCCCTGATACATAGGTCTCCGACAAATTATAGTGAAAGGATTTTTCTTTTATTACCCTATCATAAATGACAGCTGTTCCACTACCCTCTTTTTTCTCAGAAATAGACCACTTCTCAAGGTTATAGGCCACTACAATTGTGTTCTTATCCGATGGGATTACGTTACTGTTTTTATTGATACTGCTGCCACTAATAATAGTTAAGGTAGAACCATGACTTCTATCTGTGACTACGGCAACAGCTCCATACATAAACTTCATTAGTTGAAGGTCATCTCTGTCATTGTTAGAAACATATAGGGAACTAAGTTTATCCTCCATAATAAAGGAAAATCTATGTTGGGTCCTTTCCACAATTGACCTAGCTTCTTTTAATATAATACCACCTGAGCCAAGAAATAGCTGTGTATTGGCATAATGATTCCTTAGGGAAACCTGCCTTTGCCTTAATTTAAGAGGAGAGGAGAGATAGCTATAGCGCTCCTCCCTATCTTCTATATCCCTCACCACAGCAAAGTTATCCTCACCATAGGTGAATATGGATTTTCCAACTGTAGAGTGCACTAGTGCTTTATTATCGGCTACCATCAGTATTCCCCCTAACTAAATAGTTCTAGTAAT
>JAKSBP010000211.1 GCA_022361035.1 Clostridia bacterium | reverse complement strand
TCTAAAACAAAAATAACAGCACATAAAAAAGATAAGCTATAGAGTGTATTTAGCTGTCTTATATAGCAAATACTCATCAGCTCATCCATGACCTGTTATTTTTATATAATTATTTAATTTTATCTTCTCACTATATATATCGTAACAAATCTACAAATACTTTATACTTTTTTTTAACATTTTACTACTTTTATAGTCACTTTTTTTAAAAGCTACAGAATTATAAATAATTTTCTACACCTTTCTATCTACAAGCAAGCCTGCTCTCTCTATCATGTTTGCTACCATATCTAGCAGTTTTTCTGGTGGAATCTCCTTAACAACTTCATCTGTACTATTATCAATAATTTTTACCATAATCTGCTTTGTTGCTTCATGAATTGAAAACTGGAGCCTAGTATTACTCACCTGAAAATCATTATTTTTTTCTGCAACTTTCTTTAGCTCTACCCCTCCTACTTTAATAGATCCTACCTCATCTCCGACTACGTTTTTATTTTTCAAACCATAAATATCATTAGTCGCAATTTTATCAATTCTCATAAAAACACACCTTCCTTTTAACTTAACTTTTCTATACTTATTTATCGAGCAAAATGTCAATTTTCTTTAAATAAAAATATAACTATTTTTTTTTAATTCTTTTGGCTTATTTTTGCTTAGAAAACAATTTTAAAATAAGATTTTTACATAAATCTATTTAACTATCCTTGAATACTGGTCCTTTGTAACAAAGTAAAATACACTATACACAATAGCATATGTTAAGTACATCACAGCCGAACATAAAAGCACCCTAAAATAGGAGTTATCAACTGGTATTATGTTAGAAAAAACCAATGTATCGGCGGCTTTCATTGCAAACATGCTGTGGACAATTCCAACTAGAAGGGGTATCAAAAATACTGGAATCAACCGCTTTCTAATTACCCTTTTCTCTACCTGCTCATCCATACCGATTTTTCTGAGAATCTTGTATTGATGTCGTTCATCCTCTGCTGCCATTACTTGCTTAAAATATAACAGGCTAGCAGTCATCATTATAAATACAGCACTCATAAAAAAACCTATAAAACATATGAGTCCAAAGGATTGAAGAGATTCATCATAATTGGTATAGGCCGTTCGAAAACCCTTGGTATTTTCAGATAAAATTTGCGTTAACTCTTTGTTTAACTTCCTCGAAGTTAAGGAATTCTTATAATTAAATAGAGTCACCTTATCATAGGTATCTCCCTTTTCATTTGCATCCCTTATATCTCCCCTGTCAATGAGGCTATCAAAGTCGTCGTCATTAATTATAATCGTGTGCTTTACACCGAATGATATAGCTTTAAACCTTGATACCGATGTAATCGTCAAAGTTTTGTCTGTAAAGGAAAGTTGCTGTCCCTTTACTTTATCATCTATCTCATGAAACCTATACCCATGTATATACATTGCCTCCCCAAGCTTTATATATCCTGCTGGCCTATAATTACATTTACATATGGATGCAAGTTTATTATACATAGATTGGGAATATACCCTAAAATAAACCTCCTTGCCTAAATTAAAAATTGAATTCTCATCTATGGTCATATTAACCCTAGGTGAAGACATATAACTTTGTATTGTAAGCTCATTAACAATTTCACTACCATATGCTTTAAAAGTAGTCCTAATATCACTGAGTACCTCTTCATGACCACCAAAGAAATACATATCGTATCCAACCACATCATATGTGTTCTTTTCAATGTTGCTATAAAGGGTATATCCAGTGGCAATAGCAGTTGTGGCTACAGCAGAAAGTACGGCGATTGTGGCCATAACAGTACCTATGGACTTCATCCTATGGGAGAATGCAGATGTGGATATTAATGTAACACCCTTATAATAGTTTCTTTTATTACTCTTTATTATATTAAGTATCTTGGGTAGTCCTCCCCAAAAAAATAAATATGTTCCACTAATAACCATAAGGAGAATAGGAATTGCTGACATTGTAACTATCATAGAATTGGAGTTCGTAGCTAAATAATAGCCTATTCCAATCAATAAAATGGATAAGATTAAAACTATTTTGGACCCCTTTGACCTTCCCTCCGATACCCTATGGGCCTTAAACAAATCTATTAGTTCAAATTTATTAATAACTCTCAGTCCCGATAAGCCCATCAAGCAAAATATAGTTAAAAATATTATTGCTGTAATATAGGCGGCTCTCATAGAAATAGTAAATTCGATATTACCTGTAAACGAAGCCAAAGAAATATCCAGTAAAATCATTGCCATGAGCTTGGAAAAAAATATCCCTACCCCAATTCCTATAATCAAAGACGTAATACCTACAATCATAGTTTCAAGGAATAACAGCTTTCCAATTTTACCATTTGTCATTCCAAATAAGGAATAGGTTGAAATCTCTTTTTTCCTAGCCTTTATAAAACTATTGTTAGAACTTAAAAGGAAAAACATCACAAAAACCATTATGATAATACCAAAATTTATCAGTAGTGATTTATATCTGTCATCATATGTGAATGCCATTAATACATATTCATTCTGCATTAATGCAAAAAAGGAATATGCAGTGAATACGCTAAAGCTTAGGGAAAAGAAATACATAACATATCTTTTGAAATTTCTTTTTATATTATTTAAAGCCAATGTAGTAAGTTTCATTTTCTTTCACCCTTAAGAACACTCATTACGTCAATAATAGAATCAAAAAATTCTCTTTTATTTTCCCCTGCATATAGCTCATTGTATATTTCTCCATCACGAATAAACATTATTTTCTGACAATAGCTTGCGGCAAAAACATCGTGGGTCACCATTAATATAGTGGCCCTATAATCTCGATTGATATAGGTTAATAGTTCAAGTAGGTCCTTGCCTGATTTTGAATCTAAGTTACCTGTAGGTTCATCGGCAAGTATAATTTTAGGATTAGCTATAAGGGCACGACATGCGGCAGCTCTTTGTTGCTCTCCTCCCGACACCTCATATGGATACTTTTCCAATACCTCAGTAATTCCCAAATCATTTACTATTTTTCTTAGTTTTTCTTCTATGATATTTGCTTTATGCCCTACTAATGCCAGAGGCAATATTATGTTTTCCTTGAGGGTCATCGTTTCCAATAAATTATAATCTTGAAATATAAAGCCAATATTGTCCATTCTATGTCTGGCAAGCTGTTTTTTACTAAAGGTTGTAATATCTCTGTCATTCATAAAGAATCTACCTGTTGTAGGTTTATCAATACTGCCCAATATGTTAAGCAGCGTTGTTTTGCCAGATCCCGATGCACCCATTACACCTATAAATTCACCCTCATTTACTTCAAAGCTTATACTCCTTAAAGCCATATATAGTTTGGTACTTTTCTTTGAACCATATACTTTACTAACGTTTTGTACTTTTAATATTTCCATTCTATTTAACCTCCATATGATTTACTTATATCATAAGTAAATCATACCTCATATACCCCTTTGGAAAAATCGAATTACCTTACATTATAGACTTTTTATCTTACATTTTCGTCACATGGTAAATTGTATCCCCTTCTATAAACGTAAGACTAAACTCTGCATATTCGCCATACTCGGATTTCACAGTAAGTTTATGACCCATCATATCACTTAATTTTTTTGATAGATATAGACCGTAGCCCGTTGCCTTCATTCCACTTCTATCTTCAGATGATGTATATGCCTTGTTAAATATTTGACCTATATCCTTAGGTAAAATTCCTTTTCCACTATTTTTTATTTTTATAGTGGTTTCTTTATCCTTCTTACTAGTATTAATATTAATATTGCCACTAATAGGAGTATGCTTTACTGCGTTTGAAATAATTTGAGAAATAATATATTCACTCCATTTTTCATCGGTCAATACCCTATAATTATCTCCAGAAATCAATATATTTATCTTTTTATAGCTGAAAAAACTAGCATATCCCCTAAGGGCACCTGCAATTAACTTTTTTGTATCGACTTCTGCTATTTTATAGTCGCTATAAAAATTATTGGACTTAATATGATAAAAAACTTTCTGTGTAGACTGCTCAATAGCAGCTATTTCTGTATCCATTCTTTCATAAAAACTCCTGCACAAATCCTTATCATGGCTTTCCACTATTAAGCGCAAGGAAGAAATGGGCACTTTAACATCATGAACCCATTTTGTAATAAAATCTAACTCCTCAGAGGCTTGGTTGCGCATATCTGTCTTATATCTTTCAAATTCCATTACTATGCTTTGGAGGTTCTCAGCATACAACCTATCCATAGGATACTCAAATAAGTCTAAATCTTCCTCGGAAGAAGCATTGAGGTCGCAATATCTTTTAAACTTTCTTATCCGTAAGCTAAGGACAGTATAATCTACTACCACAAAACCAACAAATAGCAATACCAATCCAACCATAATATAAACTGCATTTGACTCAGAAACCGTAAACTTTGTATCTAGCCTATATACGGTAAATTGAAATATAAAACAGGCTGTGATAAAAACATATGTCAGCCATTTCTCTTTTAAGTAATCGATAAAGTTCATATTAATCTATAGCCCTCTCCCTTAACAGTTTCTATACAGCCAAAAAGCCCTAATTCATTTAATTTTCTACGCAAGCGATTTACATTTACAGTTAAGGTGTTATCATCAACAAAACTTTCATCATCCCATAGGGCCTTTATTAAACGTGTACGGGTAACAATTTTGTTAGCATTTCTAATAAATAGAGATAATATTTTACACTCATTTTGGGTAAGGTTTGCTTCCTGTTCTCCGCAAAAAACCCGTGAATCCTCTATATTGAGTATAATATCATTGTGCTGCAATACGTTTAAAGTTTGATCTCCATAGGAATAGGCCCTTCGTAGTGTGGCCTGGATTTTTACAACAAGTAGGTCTAATGAAAAGGGTTTTTCTACATAATCATCTCCCCCTTGGGTTATGGCCCGTATCTTATCTCCCTCCGTATCCCTTGAGGATATGAAAATAATGGGAACATTAGATACTTGCCTAATCTTAGAGCACCAGTAGAATCCATCATAATAGGGAAGATTAATATCCATTAATATAAGGTGGGGCTCAAAAACGGTATACTCTGATAAAACATTATGGAAATCTGAAATAATAACAGCATTATAATTCCATTTATTTAATTTATTTTTTATAATTGAGGATATGGTTTCATCATCCTCAACAATTAATATTTTATACACTGAGATTCCTCCTTTGTCTTATTATATCAGAGTATTTGATAGTATAAAATAACTTACACTATTGTTAGATTATATACATATTATTTCACAGCTTATGCTAAAAAATTATATCTTCAGAGGTAATTTTCCTATTTTAGAATACTGGAAAGTCTAATGTTATAGATGAGTGATTGAGAATGTTAACTTACTTCAGCAGCCACAGAGAATCCTTTTAGCTCATGCTATAAATCTGTTTATAGATAGATAGTAGAAGGTAAAACAGATTTATAAAAATCGCTCTAAAGGAAACCTCAGTGGCTGATTTCGTTTATTAAATTTGTAAGTCACACATCTATAATGGTACAAACTCTCAAGGAAAGGATTTTTATATAACATATAAAAAGCTGCTAGGACCTTTGGCTAGCAGCTTCTTAATATTATTCCAGTTTTATAGATATGAGCTTGTAAAGATTAACTTATTTAAATAGCCACAGAGAATCCTTTTAGCTAATGATATAAACCTGCTTTAAATATAATAAATAGATTTTTTCCTTTCCATTTCAATTATAAGAAAATCACAAAAGTCTTAATCTACTAATTCAGCTGGCTTAGATGAATAAATAAATTTCTGAATAATTATTAACGTTATTAACATAATCACTGAAAATGATAATAGGATAATTGGAAATCCTAAGTTAAGACCCAATCTATCGCTGACAACTCCCAGCAGCCAAGGTCCAAGCATACCGCCTATACCGGCAAATGCAAATAGCATACCTAATCTAATAGCTATATTATCTTTAGATATTTCAGACACAGCCGCTGTTGTTGTAGGAAAAATTATGGAAATAAATAGTCCTGCTAAAGGGATAAAAAATGATATTTCTTTAGGTCCAAAGATTCCTAATGCTAAACATACAGCAGCAGAGCTAATTGAATAAATCATTATTTTAATATAGCCTATTTTTTCTACTATAAAACTACTAAAAAATCTACCAAACATAATCCCAAAGAAAAATAATGATAGGGCAATTGAGCTTACTGAAATAGACCAGCCTTTATACTTTTGTAAATATTCAACTATCCAAGATGCCACACCTATTTCAATCCCTACATAGCTAAGGATAACTACACTAAATAAAATCATATCCTTTGAAAATAATATGGTTTTAATAATATCAAAGTCAATCTTAGCCTTTTTTGTATCTGGTTTTTTATAATTTATTAAAAGAAAATATACAATTAATACAGCAATCATTATAGCCGAAATTCTATAAACACTTTTCCATGATGCACCTGACTGTATTAATTTCCCTGCCATCAACGGTCCAAGCATTGCCCCTAAACTGTGAAAAAATCCTAACAGCAATAAATATTTTCCACTTTTATTACTGCCGGAGTATAAATCAACTATGAAAGCATTGGCTGCAACTTCAATTACTCCTAGACCTAATCCAACTATAATCATTGAAAGGCTTAGAAATAATAAAACTGCACTATAGGAGTAGGAAATTACACCAATAAATAATAAGACTCCTCCTAATATAGTTAGAAATTTTCTTCCAATTATATCTCCAATAAGGCCAGAAAAAATTACTGCAATAAAAAATCCAAAATAGGCTCCAAAAAATATGGTTCCTATATTTGAGTAGTTAAAACCTAACTCTTGTAATAATGGAGATATTGTAGGACCTTTTATGTTATCTACAAAGCCAAATATAAAAAATGACAGAAATGCACCTATGGTACTAATTATTAATGTAGATGATTTATTTATACTTTTACTATTCATCATTTACCCCCCAGTTAACTTACCTAATTTACGGCATTGTCAAAGGTCCTTACTTAACACCTAGGGAAACCTAGTATTTATAAGGTCTTACACTCTATCCACACCCTTAAACCCCTAAATATTTACATTCAAATCTTTATGGAGAAAGATTTTATAAGTAAATTATAATTATCTATTAGAGACAAGAAATAATAAGTTTTAAGAATACTTTTTTTATAAATCCTCTGACAATACCTAATTTATTTTGGCTTAACCTATAATATTTCCTCTTTACTATTTAGAATTATCTATAGTAATTTCTTCCAAATTAATTCTTCATTATCTCTACAATTAATGGAGCCCATTTCTATGGTAGGCTTGTTTTTGCCATGAAAATCACTTCCACATGTATAAATTAGATTATGCTTTTGAGCCACTTCATAAT
>JAKSBP010000084.1 GCA_022361035.1 Clostridia bacterium | reverse complement strand
CCCACACTAGCTGGTATAATAGAAATTACAAGATAAGTGGATATGTGTTTGAGCAAAGATATAAAAGTACTAAGTGATAAGGATTCATATATATTAACTAAAATCCAGTTAGTGCTCAAATATCATGTATTGATTATAAATATAGCAAACATAAATAACAAATTACATGTTCTAGCCTGACCCCGTTTGCTGTAAAGGTACGTCAACACATCTAATAAAAGCAAAGGAGAAACTGACTGGAGTTGAACAAATTAGCAAATTCAGGAGATTTAGGATTAAATGATTTAGATATTCTAGAAGCTTTGAGAAGGGATTTAAAGAGTTCAATAAAACTATTTGATTAAAGGGGTGGTATAATGAGCAAAAAATCGGAAGAATTTTTTAAAACAATGTTGGAGTTATTACCTTCAACAAATTGTAAGTATAGAGAGTCAATTGAGTATTATGGTGAGTTGTTAGAAATCACCATAATAGAAGAGATATTTATGCCGGCTATTATCAAGTTATTACATGAACATAAGAATATCAAACAGCTAGAGAATATATTCAACTATTTTGAAGATGTATCTACTTGTGATGATGGGCACTTACTTAATATATTTTCTGTTGGGGCACTCGAAGTATTAGGTAATGATAGAGCAATAGTGAAGATTGCTCAAAATTTTATGGGACCTAAAACTACACAACTTCAAATTGAAGCTGATAGGAGCTTAGGGAGAATCTAAGAATATAAGTAAGGAAAGCGGTGGAATTGACAAACTTAGTCATTCTATCGCTTTTTTCTTGACAGCGGCGGCCATTATGTTTTATTAAAGGAATTTCATGTATCGAAGGGGACGAGGTTATTGACAACAATCATAGTGGACTTAGACTACGATGACAATGAAACAAAATGGGGTCAGGCTAGAACACATATTTATTATTTTTCAGGATACATCTTTCCAACTATATATCCTAAAATACTTAAAATCATTGGAATAAATAGTACTAATGAAATATATAAGAAATCATTACTAATCCTAAATAACTAATAGTAAATATAATAGATATAAAATTTTTACGTCTACCATTAAATAATCCAAATAAAAACCAACAAACAAGAAATAGTATAGTTACTATAATATTTAAATATGAAAGGTTGTAAGAATATATAGAATTAGGTAAATTAAATACTGAAGAAAATACAGTAATTATTATTATAAATAGTATACTATGCTTATATTTGAAATTATTGCTACTTAACATGTAATTCTCCTTTTTTATTATTTTAATAATATTTAATTATGAATTTAATTTTAGTTTAAGGCAATAAAAATAAAATATAGATTATCAAAATATTGTCCTTATAAAATTTTGTATTAATAAAAATATTATATAATTATATTGATTTAATCAGCTAAATATATATATTCAAATTTTATGAATTGTTGATATATGATAAATTATAACATAAATGCCAAGGACAAAGGGGGTAGGGTTGTTGATAATGGAGCGCCAAGGACTCCTCTTGACACTCCATAAATTCATGATAATAGGATGGAGTTATTAACAACACATAAAT
>JAKSBP010000350.1 GCA_022361035.1 Clostridia bacterium | reverse complement strand
TACGGTTTGCATCATGCTAAACATTGGCAGTACCATAGCTACCACCATAGAACCTACCACTAAAGCCATGATGACTATCATGACTGGCTCCATCATGGCTGTAAGCTTTGCAATAGATGTCTCTACTTCATCATCATAAAAGTTTGCTGTCTTTTCCAGTATGTTGTCCAAGGAACCGGATTCCTCTCCTATGGCCACCATGGAATCCAGCATAGGCGGGAAAACACCCATATTCTTAATGGGCTGAGCCAGGCTTGTCCCCCTTCTCACTTCATCTATAGCTGTCTTGATACCTTTTTCCACGATCCTGTTTCCTACTACTCTTGATACCACGTCTAAAGCCTGTATTAGCGGTATGCCGCTGGAAAGAAGCGTTGCCAAGGTACGGGAAAAGCGGGATGTTATGACCATCTTTGTAGCGTTCTTTACCACCGGCAGTCTGAATTTCAGATTGTCTATTATAAGGCCTCCCTTATCACTTTCCAACGCCTTTTTGCTGCCTATTACAGCGCCTATTATTCCCATCAATAATATGTACCAATAGTTTTTGATCACATCGCTGAGTTTCAAAAGTATTCTTGTGGGCAGAGGCAGTTCTGCGCCGCTGCCTTCAAAAAGGCTGATAAAGGTCGGCATTATAAAGATTAAAAGAAATATTACAACGCCTATGGCTAATAAGCTTAGTATTATGGGATACATCATGGCTCCCTGAATTTTGTTTAGTATTTTATTCTCTTTTTCGAAGTGAACAGCCATCCTTTCCATGATGGTGTCCAGATTTCCACTGATTTCACCGGCATCAATCATATTGATCAAGAGTTCGGGGAATATATCCTTTCTCTTTTTCATGGTCTCTGATAGGCTGGCACCTTTCTGAACCTCTTCATATATATCAGACATGGCTGATTTCAGTATTTTGTTTTCCGTTTGTCTTGTTAATATGTCCAAGCAGCCTACTATGGAGATGCCTGCGTTAAGCATGGCATAAAACTGACGGCATAATACCGCTAAATCCTTCGTCTTCACTTTTACAAATATCTTAGGAAGGGGGATTTCCTTGCTGCCCTTTAGCTCCTCAACCAATATGGGGATCTGCCTTTTATGTCTCAGATACTCGATGGCTTCAATTTTGGATTTTGCTGTATAGACACCTTTTTCTGTCTCTCCTGTGGTCATGCTTACAGCCCTATAGCTATATTCAGGCACTGGAGTACCTCCTTAAAAAATAGATCTCTCTATTGGAATTAATCGTATTTATATTTTTATCATTCTGTCCAAAGCATCTCTATCCATGGCTGCCGTTAAGGCTGTTTCTCTGCTAATGATATTCTTCATGTAGAGTTCACTGACTGATCTATCCATAAGCTTCATACCGTATTTAGCGCTTGTCTGAATGCTCGAATTGATTTGAAAGGTTTTCCCTTCCCTGATAAGATTTCTTATGGCCGTTGTAGCTGTCATAATTTCAAGAGCCGCTACGCGTCCGTCACCTGAAACTTTAGGTAGCAGCTGCTGAGATATAATGCCTTCCAGCACGGTTGAAAGCTGCAAACGTATCTGCTGCTGCTGTTGGGTAGGAAATACATCTATAATTCGGTCTATGGTCTTTGCCGCTCCTATAGTATGCAGTGTAGAAAAAACCAAATGTCCTGTTTCCGCAGCGGTTATGGCAATGCTCATGGTTTCCAAATCCCGCATTTCTCCTACCAATATGACATCCGGGTCTTGACGAAGTGCAGCTCTTAGCGCATTGGTAAAGTTTTTGGAGTCACTTCCTATTTCTCTTTGATTGACCATACTTTTGTTATGCTTGTGCAGATACTC
>JAKSBP010000052.1 GCA_022361035.1 Clostridia bacterium | reverse complement strand
GATTAATTTTAGCTTTTATTCTTAACATTTATTTCTACGTTCGTAGAAAAATTAAAAAATTGAAAAGAATTTATCACAAGCAATATCCGGATATTGCTGTTATATATAGATATACTGTATGATCTATGCTTTGAAATTTTTTATTTTGGCACCTTTTTGGTGGATCATACTTTTATGCTTTTTTCTTTCCTAAAGCTGGGTTAGATTTGGTTTTTTTTCTAAAATCGATTTCCTTTTTTTTTTCTTTTTAAAATGTTGATATAGTTTTACAAGAAAAAAAAAAATTAAAATATCAGTTAGAAACTTTATATTTATTATTTTTGGATGCAAAAAAGTAATCTCGGAGTATAGCTTAATTAGGTAGAGCATCCGCTTTGGGAGCGGAAGGTTGAAGGTTCGATTCCTTCTGCTCCGAGATTACTTTTTTGCGTCTAGCAAAAGTTTATTTAAGCATGTCTATAAGAAAAGCTTTAATACATGATTGTATTTTATATATACCTGAGTTAATTATTGTATTTTGAATTTGCGTTTTAATTCTTTTTGGGATAATTTATGAAAAATCAAGGTTTCACATAAAATTAGTGTCTGCCTTGTCGAATATGAGTTGTATTGTATTTACCCTTTTAACATTAAATTATGTTTTTATGCTATTTAAAGGACAAGTAGGTTTGTATCTATTTTTTCAAAATAGCATTCTTTTTAAATCAAGTTACGATTTTAGTGGATTCACTATCTTTAATAAAATTGTATCTCTTATTACTGCAATGGTATGCTTAATTAGTTCGAAAAATTATTTTGAAGAAAAGCGATTTTACTATTTTGAGTCAGTTGTATTGACGTCAACAATACTTTTGGGGGCATTTATTATGATTTCAGCTCAAGACTTCCTATTATTTTATATAGCAGTTGAACTAATAAGTTTAAGCTTATATGTTTTCATTTCTATGAAAAAGAATGAAAACCAAGCACTTGAATCAGCTTTAAAATATTTTGTTTTAGGTGCTGTAGCCTCGGCTATGATCGTGTTTGGCGCTGCTTTCTTATACAGCATAGGAATAACAACTAATCTTGCAAAAATTTCTACTATGGTTCTTTATTTAGAAGGTAACATGAAACATAGATTTTATATAGGATGTATTTTTATCTTGATTGGAGTTTTTTACAAGTTAGCTGTATTTCCTTTTCATTATTGAATAGGGGATGTTTATGTAGGGGCTCCTTCTCCTGTTGTTATGCAAATGGCTACGCTAGCTAAGTACCCTTTTATAGTTTTTTTAATT
>JAKSBP010000386.1 GCA_022361035.1 Clostridia bacterium | reverse complement strand
GATGTGTGAGTTACAAACTTAATAAACGAAAGTAAGCTCTGAGGTTTCCTTTAGAGCGATTTTTATGAATCTGTTTTACCTTCTATTACCTATCTATAAACAGATTTATAGCATGAGCCTAAAGGATTCTCTGTGGCTGCTGGAGTAAGTTAACTTCCTCAACCACACATCTATAAGGTAACCAACTTTTAAATTAAAATCATTTAATATATTCTTATGAGTTAAGTTTATATACAAAGAAATCTGAATATAAAAAAACTTAAGGAATTTTTTGGATTCTATAAATAAAAAGAACCCTAGATAGATAAGGGTCCTCTAAAAATAAAATTTTAATTCTTAGTAGTTTCCTTGAGCATGCATTGCCTCGGCAACCTTTAGGAATCCAGCTATATTGGCACCAGCAACTAGATTATATCCAAGTCCGTATTTCTCAGCAGCCTCCATGGCATTGTCATGGATATTAATCATTATTTGATGCAATTTAGCATCAACTTCTTCTCTAGTCCAAGATAACCTCATGCTGTTTTGTGACATCTCAAGGGCTGAAGTAGCAACTCCACCGGCATTAGCTGCCTTAGCAGGTCCTACTATTACTCCATTTTGCAGGAAATACTCTATAGCTTCGTTAGTACAAGGCATATTAGCACCTTCAGCAACAAATTTAACTCCATTTGCCACTATTTGTTTAGCATGCTCTAAATCAATATCATTTTGAATTGCACATGGCATTACTATATCAACTTTAACTCCCCAAGGCTTTTCTCCTGGAAAGAACTCTACACCATATTTATCTGCATAATCCTTAACCCTAGCACCCTTATTTTCATTTAACATCTCAACTAGATAATCTATCTTTTCTCCAGTTATTCCATCTGGATCGTAAATGTATCCATCCGGCCCTGAAAGGGTAACTACTTTACCACCTAATTCCGAAATCCTTTGGCTCGCTCCCCAGGCTACATTCCCAAAGCCCGATAAAGCTACTGTTTTATCTTTAAAGGTTTCTCCCTCATGTTTTAGCATTTCTTGACAGAAGTAAACTACACCAAAGCCAGTCGCTTCCGGTCTGATTAGACTACCACCATAGGGTAGACCCTTACCTGTAAGAACACCATTTTCAAAGGCGCCTCTAATTCTTCTATACTGTCCATATAGATATCCTACTTCTCTTCCTCCAACACCAATGTCCCCTGCTGGAACGTCAACGTCTGGTCCAATGTGTCTATAAAGCTCCGTCATGAAGCTTTGACAGAATCTCATGATTTCACCGTCAGATTTTCCCCTTGGGTCGAAGTCTGAACCACCTTTACCTCCACCTATCGGAAGACCAGTCAATGAATTTTTAAATATTTGCTCAAATCCTAAAAATTTAATAATTCCAAGATATACGCTAGGATGGAATCTCAAACCACCTTTGTAGGGTCCAATTGATCCATTGAATTGAACTCTCATTCCACGATTAACATGTACTTTGCCATTGTCATCAACCCATGGTACCCTAAATACTATCTGTCTTTCTGGCTCAACAATTCTTCCTAAAAGATTAGCTTCCATATATTCTGGATGCTTTTCTAGAACTGGAGCTAGGGAAACTAATACTTCCTCAACAGCTTGCAAAAACTCTGGTTCATTTGCATTTCTTTGTCTTACCTTTTCTAAAACCCCATTGATATACTCCTGAGCATTCATAGTTCTTTCTGTCATTGCAAGAAACCTCCTTATTTTTTTCAATATGGCTTTTACTCAACAAAATCTCTAGTATAGAAATTTTATTGAAAAAGATGACTTAAGCTATAATTATTATAATCAGATTCCTCCTTATTATGAGCTTTATGCCCATTGTTTAATATTCCAGGTCTTGGGTCGTTAAAAAAATAACTTGCGAAAATTTTCAGAAAAGTTCGTATTTTGACAGGAAAAGGTTTTCCCATTTCATAAATAAAAAAATTCCATTGCTTTTTACAATGGAATTATAACATATTGATAAAACTTTGTAAATATTTTATCAATATTTTATTTGTAAACTTTTTATAACGATGTTAATAGATATTATATTTAATGATGTCATGTGTTCCACTTCTTTTTTAACTTCCCTCTGAAGGGAAGAAGTAACTTCAGGAATCTTAAATCCATGCTTTAATACAAGTTCTATATTAATGATTACTCCTGACCGATAATTTCCAACCCTTACTTTATTGGTTTTATAAATACTAGGAAATTTTTTTATGACATGGTTTACCATATGAACAATAGCCCTATCGTATATGGTGAATTTACCCATATAGCTAAAGGTTGGTCTAACAACAGATCTTTCAGATATCTGCAAAATCTCGTCCTGTTTTCCTAAGAATATTTTAAGTCTATCAACAAAGTATCCAGAAAAATCCTTCTTAAGCTCAAAGGTTGGTACTGGTATTACGTGTTTGCCCTGATTCATTCTACATTCCTTAGCTATTTTCATTTCCTCTTTACTAGCTATTTCATTAATGTATATCATCTCATTTATGGACCCAATTTCTAAATTTTCACAAATATAGCTCACCATTTTTTCTGAAGTACCTAGTACCAAAATACTTTGTGGACTATGCCTTTCTATTTTCTCAATAACAGACCTTTTATGATTTATATCCGTAAATAGTGCTCTCTTTACTGCCGATATTTTAGTCTTCTCTCTTTTTGCCGACCGCCCTGCTATTATTTTATTTCCCTTAATAAAAAGACCATCATCTATTATGTAGTCTATTTCTTTCCCATGGGCAAGACATACGGCTTTATAGCTTTTTCCTGTACCACTCTTCCCGACTAACGCCACTACTCTCATTTATTGCCTCCTACTATTAAGGTTAATAAAGCTAATTCAATCCCTTGTACTAGTAAATCAAGATTGTGATTATACAAGTACTTGGGGAACTTTCATATTTTCTTTAATTGACTTTTATAGCACATAGGAAATTATAAGCCCTTTAAATATCTATATGGATTTATAGTTTGACCTATGGGTTTTATTAAAAGGTATTTCTTTTAATATTTATTAAAGATTTTGTTACAAACCTAGTTTGTCCTATAATCTCTATATATAAACAAACTCATGGAAAGAAAAAGAAAATGTTGAAGCTTCTAGACTTAGAAACTATAGTAATGCTACTTTAAGGACTAACAAATTTTATCTAAAGAATTTAGAAGAGTTTATTATTTCAGTAAGATTTATTTTAAGTTCTAAGACAGCATGATTATAGAACAATGGATTAATTCACTTTTATTATCTCATAAATCATAGGATTTGTTAATATAAATTATTTCTTTGATTTATCAAGGCTAAGACTATTATAAAACTATTAAAATTAAACTGAAATATAAGTACAATGATAATCATTATAGTTTAGCCTTTTTTTTCATTTTTTTCTATTATAGTATTGTCTATTATCCTAGTTTTGCTGTATAATTCAATACGTAAACTTTAAGATTATTATAAAGGAGGGTATTACAATGGCTTATGTAATCAATGAAGCTTGCATCAACTGTGGAGCGTGCGAACCAGAATGTCCAACTCACGCTATTACTCTTGGAGAAGAAATGTACGTAGTGGATGCTGCTGCTTGCGTAGACTGTGGAGCATGTGCTAGTATCTGTCCAGTAGACGCTCCTCATTTAGACTAATAAATACATACATAGGAAATTTCTGAGAGATTAAGCTTGATAGCTTAATCTTTTTTGCTTTAAAATATTCTATAGAATTAAATTACCTAAAACATACTTTGATTGATTTTACTTAAAAACTTTAATACTGCCTTTTCTTCATTAAGGGTTATATCATTTAAAACAAAATCTAGTATTTCTATTTGCTTATTCAATATTTTTTGATAAGTTTCTTCACCCTTATCAGTTAATGTAACCATATTTACTCTCTTATCTTCCTCTGCTTTTTCCTTCTTTATATATCCGCTGGCCACCAATTTATTTATAATTGAAGTAATTACTCCCCTATCCATTTCAGTTTCCCTTGCTAAACTATAAATCGGCTTCATAATGCTAATACCTATTTTTTTAATTACAATAATATCTAAAAGGGACAATTCTTCATTTTTCTTCCCTAATCTAAATCCTCTTTTATCTATAACTAAGAACCTGTTAATTATTTTTTCCATCATTTCATTTATTTCATTGTAATAATTGGCCACGATATCACCTACTGATAATTGTTTTCATTTATTATAACAAAAAGAAGAAAAATCGGCAAATGCCAATTTTAAAATATAATAATGCCAATTAAACTCCTTATGCTAGTTAATTATAATTTTGTTCTTATGGTACCTAGGGAGTTATGATATTTCATCCTAAGTGATTTCAATGAATCTGTTTTCACCCTCAAAATATATGGAAAAACAGATTCACTGTATGAGGGAAAAGGAAATATCATAACTCCCGGCTGCGGGAACTAGCACAAGAGGTTAATTTATAGACTCTTCCATACTTCTTGATACAACAATATCTATTCCCGTTCCACATATATCTTTAATAACAACATCTCCAACTGAAATTGGTGCTTCTACCTCAACGCTATTTATTACTTTCATACATTGAAAAATTTTACTTTTGGGAATAGGTTCCTTTGTTTTTACAGGGATTCTACTTAACAATCCATTTTTTATCTTTACAGTTGTTGTTAAAATCCTCGTTGGATTAGTTAACTCCTTAATTCCATAGTCCTCTCCCCTTAAGCATTTATTTCCAGCTATGTCATAGCCCCCCTCGTTCTTTGATACCTTCATACGGCATCCTAGGGGACATACAATACATATCATCTCTTTCCCTTGCATCTATGCTCCCTCCTTCTCTAAAGAAACTGTAATCACAGAAGACTCTGAAGCTATTAAATCTTCCTTTTTAATTTTTATAGCTTCCATTTCACCTGGGGCTAAATGTCGTTTTTTCATCCTCTTAATTTCTTTTCCATCAATTGTAATAACCATATTTATATCAGTATATACATCGTCTACCCTCATAAATAAATCTAATGTTCTATCGATATTTTCCCCTCTAATCATCTGGGGAACTATATAGCTAATTCCTGTTCCCGCCTTTGTTTTAGCCATTGACCCATAGTTTTTAACCTCTTTTTTTATATATCTCGCAGCATTTTTTCCCGCTCTCCTGCTCTCCTCTGTAACAAAATCAACTAAATCATGGACATGGACAACATTACCGCAGGCAAATATTCCCTCAATATTTGTCTCCATCCCCTCATTAACAATTGGTCCTGAGGTAACTGGGTCAAGTATTATACCCCCACTTTTAGATATTTCATTTTCCGGTATTAATCCTACCGACAGTAATAATGTATCACATTCAAAGTACTTTTCCGTGCCGGGGATTGGCTTTCTATTTTCATCCACCTTTGCAATTACCACACCTTCTACCCTATCCTTCCCCCTTATTTCAGTTACGGTATGGCTAAGTAGGAGGGGGATATCAAAGTCCTCAAGGCATTGAACAATATTTCTAGTAAGACCGCCAGAAAAGGGCATAAGCTCTGCAACTGCTAACACCTCAGCTCCTTCAAGGGTCATTCTCCTAGCCATTATAAGCCCAATATCTCCAGACCCTAATACGACTACCTTCTTCCCTACCATGTATCCTTCCATATTTATAAATCTCTGTGCAGTTCCTGCTGTAAATACTCCAGCGGGCCTCGTTCCAGCAATATTTATTGCTCCTCTGGTCCTTTCTCTGCATCCCATTGCCAATATAATAGCCCCAGCTTTTATAGACATAAATCCATCTACTGTATTAATTGCACTAACTACTCTATCTTCCCTTATGTCAAGTACCATTGTATCTAATTTATACTCTATTTTAAATTCCTGTAATTCTTTGATAAACCTTTCTGCATATTCTGGTCCCGTAAGTTCTTCTTTAAAAATGTGTAGTCCAAAGCCGTTATGAATACATTGTTGCAGTATACCTCCAAGCTCCCTATCCCTTTCTATTACTAAAATCTTATCTACTCCATTCTTCTTCGCTTCAATTGCTGCTGCCAAACCTGCAGGTCCTCCACCAATTATAAGGATGTCATAGTATAACATCATTTCACCTCCCCTTAATTTACTTAAGCTAATTTATTCTGTTTCGTTTCTCCCGTCAATATATAAGAGTCACTACTATCCTTTACGATTTCCTTTATATCTTTTTCTAGTTCCCTTGCAAGAATCTCCATTACCCTAGGACCGCAAAATCCACCTTGACATCTTCCCATCCCTGGTCTAGCCCTTCTCTTTACAGCATCTACTGTCCTCGCTCCAGCATTTCTATTAATGATATCTACGATTTCTCCCTCTGTAATGTTTTCACATCTACAGATAACCCTTCCATATCTTCCATCCTTTTTGATTAGTTCGGCCTTTTCTCCATCATTTAATTCCATAAATCGAAGGACTGGCTTTCTGCTTGCTATGAAGCCTTCCTTTTTCTTTAATCCTCCACCTATCTCCTTAAGAATATCAATAGTATAATCTGCAATGGCAGGTGCCGCAGATAATCCCGGCGACTCAATTCCCCCAACATTTATAAAACCCTTAGCTTCCTTTGATTCTTCTATGATAAAATCCCCTGTACTGGGCCTTGCCCTTAGACCTGAAAAACTTGTAATCGTTGTACCAAAATGTATTTTGCTAGTAATTTTTTTAGAAACCCTTCTAATATATTCGATTCTTTCAATTGTAGTTGCCGTATTTTCTCTATCATCAATGTCTTCAGCATCGGGGCCAACTAATAGATTGCCATGGACCGTAGGTGTTACGAGTACACCTTTACCTAGTTTCGTTGGAGCTTGAAAGATCACATGACTAACAATATTCCCCGCACTTTTATCTAAAATATTGTATTGACCCCTCCTTGGATAAATCTCAAAACTCTTTGTGGCAACCATTTCATTTATTTCTCCTGCATATACCCCTGCACAGTTGATTACATATTTAGCTTCTAATATTTCTTCACCCATGGATATACAGTAACCGTTTTCTACTCTTTGAATATTGGTCACTTTGCTCTCTAGCTTGATTTCTACCCCATTATCCCCCGCATTTTCCGCCAAGGCAACAGCTAATTCAAAAGGGCTAACTATTCCAGCAGTTGGCGCATATAGGGCCCCTATAACTTCTTCACTAATACCCTCTTCCTTTTCCCTTACCTCTTCTCTGCTTAAAATCTTTATATCAGGTGTACCGTTTTTTAATCCTCTTTCATATAGCCTCTGTATGTTTTTCATTTCCTCTTCATTAGTGGCGACAGCAAGGGAACCAATCCTCTCAAAGGGTACATCAAGCTCTTCACAAACTCTGTCAAACATGGGATTTCCAAGAAAGTTTAGTTTAGCCTTAAGGGTTCCCGGCTCCGCATCGTATCCAGCATGGACAATGGCACTATTTGCCTTTGTTGTACCATTTCCTATATCTGTATCCTTTTCTATCAAAACTATATTTAAATCGTATCTTGATAGCTCCCTTGCTATAAAGGTTCCTATTATACCAGCCCCAATTACAGCCACATCATACATAATCAATCCCTCCTTTTAAAATTTCAAGTTCTTAAATCATACCTTTACCATTGGAGAAAATAGTTCGACTATGGCAAGGATTATCTAGACATCAAAAAAGCCACACAAGCTAGACCTATATTTATAGGTCTACTCGCATGGCTCTCCTAATCTCACGCCTTAATATATTAGTTTAAACTTAATATATCACCATAATTTATATTTGTAAAGTATAAATTATTCTTCACTGGAAGCAGCCGCTTCTTCCCATTCACACGCCCTCTTAACAGCTTTCTTCCATCCGGTATATTTCTCTTCTTTAAGCTTTATAGCCATTGATGGTTCAAAGTGTCTATCTACTGACCACTTCTTAGCAATCTCTTCTCTGCTATCCCAGAATCCAACTGCTAAGCCCGCCAAGTATGCAGCTCCAAGAGCTGTTGTTTCTGCAACTACTGGTCTGTCAACGGGTACACCCAATAGGTCCGATTGGAATTGCATTAAAAAGTTATTTGCTACTGCTCCACCATCTACCTTAAGGGCCTGTAGGTCTATGCCGGAATCATCCTGCATCGCCTCTAATACATCCCTAGTTTGATATGCAATGGATTCTAGTGTAGCTCGGATTATGTGATTTCTATTGGCCCCACGGGTAAGTCCTACTATTGTTCCCCTTGCATACATATCCCAATATGGTGCCCCAAGTCCAACAAAGGCCGGTACTACGTATACTCCATTTGTATCTTCTACCTGGGTTGCAAAGTATTCACTATCTTTAGCGTCGTCAATCAATCTCAATTCATCCCTAAGCCATTGTACCGATGCTCCCGCCACAAATATGCTTCCTTCTAGGGCATATTCCACCTTTCCATCTATACCCCATGCTATTGTTGTTAAGAGGCCATTATTTGATGGAACCATTTCTTCCCCTGTATTCATAAGCATGAAACAACCGGTTCCGTATGTATTCTTAGCCATACCCGGCTCATAACATGCTTGACCAAATAATGCTGCCTGTTGGTCTCCAGCTATTCCTGCTATTGGTATCTGTGCTCCACCAAAGGTCTTTGAATCAGTATAACCATATACTTCACTTGATTGCTTTACCTCGGGCAGCATCGATGCTGGTATCCCCAGCTCATCTAGAATTTTCCCATCCCATTTAAGGTCTTTGATGTTATATAACATAGTTCTAGATGCATTGGAGTAATCAGTTACATGAACTTTACCCCTTGTAAGATTCCATATTAGCCAAGTATCTATATTTCCAAATAATAATTCTCCCCTCTTAGCCCTTTCCCTTGCACCTTCAACATTATCAAGTATCCACTTAACCTTGGTTCCTGAGAAATAAGCATCTACAACTAAACCCGTGTTTTCTCTAATATAGCCTTCTAATCCCCTCTTTTTTAACTCGTCACATATTCCTGCCGTTCTCCTACACTGCCATACTATAGCATTATATATAGGCTTTCCAGTATTTTTATCCCATACTACCGTTGTCTCCCTCTGGTTAGTTATACCGATAGCTGCCACCTCTTCTGGACTTATCCCAGCAGTTTCTAGAACCTCTCTCGCTACTCCACTTTGACTTCCCCAGATTTCCATTGCATCATGCTCTACCCAACCTGCCCTTGGATAGATTTGAGTGAACTCTTTTTGAGCTACCTTTACTATTTCACCATCATGATTAAAAATAATTGCCCTTGAACTTGTAGTGCCTTGGTCTAAAGCTAGAATATATTTCTTACCCATAATTTTACCTCCCTTAAATTAATTGTGGAATTGTATTGTTACCTTTTTTAAAAAACATTTTCTAATTTTCACTTAACCTAAACATGAAAGTATAAATCCACCTAATATTCCACCTATAATTGCAAAGATTGCGTTTACAAATCCTTTTTTAATATTATCCCCTGAAGCTGCAGAAGCTACAAACAGTCCTATTCCTGCTGCCCAAGCCATATCTATCCATGCGGAGCCTGACTGAACCATGAATGGAACACCATGGTTTAAGGTCCACGTAGTTCCAACTATAAATCCAGCTGCCATCCAGCCACCAATGGCTCCCCAAAAGTCACACATCTTCCCCCAACATAATCTAATTAAAAATGGGAATATAAATGCACCTGCAAAAGTAGTAATCATATTAGCAAAAGTCATTTATCAGTTGCCCCCTTACCCATAATATTTTTTATTTACTAAGCCTTAGCTTTTTCCCTATTGGCCAGATATACTTCAAGTTTATAGGCGGTAAATCCCCCTACTGCACCACCAACCAATGTAACAAGAAGTGTTGGTAAGGAATCTATACCAGCCTTTATTCCACTTTCAAATACACTTCTCATCGTACCTGCTACAGCTATACCCAAGGCCATATCCACCCATGCCCCATCATTGTTATGAATTCCAATACAATGATTTAAGAACCACATGGTTCCAATGATTACTAACCCTGCAAACCAGCCGCCGCCAATACCATATGCTCCTACAAACTCACCCCAAACACTCATGACAAACATGCCAGCTACAGCAGTTCCTATAACTGTTCCTAAATGCCTCATTTTTCTCCTCCTAACTCTATTTTATTTTTCTAGACTGAAATAAAATATTTTTTCATCACCCCCTAAAGTATATAGCTTGTATTTTTTGTATAAACGTTTTCCCGAGAGTTAGAAATTACATAAACCAAATTTTTTCCTTGCTGGTGGAAATACCCATAGCACCAGCCTCAAGACATCTGATTACATCCTCTTTATCACTAATGAGTCCTCCAGCTATTATAGGTACCCTTGTTTGTTTATAAATTTTTGTAATAATCTTGGGCATGATTCCTGGCATAATTTCTATAGCATGGGGCTTTGTTGAGCTGACAGAATTTATTCCTGTTTCTAAGGATAGGGAGTCCAACATAAATAGTCTTTGTATGGCACATATATTCATAATTTTAGCTTTTTTTATAAGATTACTCTTTGTCGTAATAATTCCATCGGGTTTGATTTTTTGACTAATATACTTTAATGAGACGATATCATTTGAAAAACCTTCTATCAAATCAATATGGATATATATATCCATATCTCCATTTTTTACCTTGTCTACAATTTCCTTTAAATTAAATATACTCCCCGTTAGCAAAAAAATCATTTTACAGGGTGATTCAATAGCTAAATCAAGCTTTTGTAAATTGTTTAATGCCGCAATTATAGGATTTGCTTCTACCTTATCCTGAAATCTATTGTCCACATTAGTCACTCCTACAGTAAAGAGATTGTCTTAAAACAAGTTATGATTAAATACAGTTATTATTCCACAAAATACATTTTTAAGGACTCTACTATTATACTACACAAAACTACACAAAAAAACCGCACAAAACTAACCTGTTTTTCAGGTTGACTTGTGAGGCTCTCCATTTCTCCAGCCATTATATATTTATATTGTTGCATTTTATTTTATAACATTTATCAACCATAGTCAATGTTTTATTTTCAAAATTTTCTTATAAATGTTTTTATACAGTATTTTTAAAATTTTTAGATTTTTCTTGTAGGTTTTAGTAGTTTTTCGTAGTCATTGGTATAATATTAAATAAATTACTAAAAAATCGTAAAAGTCTGAATATGATACCATTCAATCTGAATTAAAATTCTTTGAAGATTGAAATCGATTTCCTTGACTTAATCACATCAATATTCTATAATAATAATTACTGCATTGTCAATATATAATGTTTATTCCTTTATTATACATTTCACTAATAATTACTGTATAATTATAATAGCTTAGCTGGTAGAGCCCAGTAGATATATTCACATGTTTTTTTGCTATCCCATATAATATGTGGATATGATTATCTGGGATTTTATTGTTTTTGTCACAGTTTCAATCTAGCTTTAAAATCCTTTTGTTTTCATCTCTAAAGATAAATATGATGGTTATACAAAGGATTTAAAAAAAATAAAAATTTTAAGGGGGCAAATTAATGAAAAAGTCTTTATCAATTTTTCTGATAATGGTACTAGCTGTATCATTGTTCTTCACAGGTTGTGGACAACCTGCTGAGCAAGAAAACCCAGCAGATAAGGGTGAGAATGGAGAACCTCAAGGTGAGAAACCTGGTGAAACTCTTGAATTAGCCTTTGCAACTGGTGGTACTTCAGGTACTTATTATCCACTTGGTGGAGCAATAGCAAATATTTGGAACAAAAGCATTGAAGGAGTTAATGTTACCATTCAACCAGCTGGTGCTTCTGTTGAAAACATAAACAGAGTTGCAAGCGGAGAGGTAGACATAGTTCTTGCTATGAATAACATAGCTGATGATGCCTTCAATGGTACTGGAAAAAGTTTTAGCCAGCCTCTTAAAAACTTTAAGGCTGTTGGAGTTGTGTACCCAGAAGTTATGCACGTAGTAACTACTCAAGCTTCAGGTATTAAGTCTATCGCTGATTTAAAGGGTAAATCAATCAACCCTGGACCTCCAGGAAGTGGTACCTATGTAACTGCAATGAAGATTTTAGAAGCATACGGAATTGGTCCAAAGGACTATACTGCTAAACCTGGTAGTTTCTCCGATGCCGTTGCTGGCTTAAAAGATGGTAACATCGATGCTGCCTTTGCAGTACTTTCATTCCCTGCATCAGCAGTTAAGGAAATAGCTACTACTAACCCAGTTAAAATTCTTTCAATAGATGGAGCAGAATTTGATGCGGTTAAAGAATTAGTTCCATTTGCAGCTAAATTCCCAATTAAAGGTGGAGAATATAAGGGTCAGGATACAGATGCTACTACCGTAACTCTTCAAGCAGTAATGTACGTTAAGGAAGACTTATCTGATGATTTAGTATATGAACTTACTAAGATTATGTATGAAAATACCGAAGAGATATCACAGGGCCACGCAAGAGGAAAGCAAATCAAACTTGAAAATGCTATAAGCGGTGTAACTACACCTATTCACCCTGGAGCACAAAAGTATTACAACGAAAAGGGAATTAAGTAAATTTAATTAAGATAGACCGAGATAGTTTATCCTTTCTCGGTCTTTTAAAATCATATGAGAAGATTTAAATTAATAATTATATGTACTGTTATTATAACTTTAATACTTTCATTTTATAAGATCACTTTACTCCAGGTATATATAGCAGATAAAGGCCCTAATTTCAATAGGGTTCTGTTACAGCTTCCTATTAAGTCAGGAGATACATTTTCTGTTAAATGGACTCATTCCGTAAGTCTTAGACCTGTTATTGAAACCTATAAAATTGAAAAGAATTTAAATATTTCTATATATGAAATGATATTTGACTCCTTCAGTGCCAACTTGCCTGCTAGTCCTGATTATAATACTATTTGGGAATACAACGAGGACCATATCCGCGTCTATAATTATGATGTAACCTTTGATTCCCTTCCTGTAGTCATAGGAAAGGTGGTGGCAAATCATACCTTATATGTAAGGGATAGTGTTATCCCACTTAAGGATATTTATAAGCCTGGAGGATTTGTAAAAATCAAAGCAATTAAGAAAAACTTGATAAAATATGTTATTGAGGAGGCATTCTTGTAAATGAGTGTAAATAATCTAAAGCCAACACTAAATGAGGAAAAACAACAAGAACTCATGGCAAAATATGATAGAGAATTTACCTACAGAAGATTAACGGGGGTTTTAGGTAAGATAGTTTTTGTAATAGCAGTAATTTGGAGTTTATGGCAGCTTTATACTGCTACATTTGGATTGAAACCTCCAACTATTCAAAGAGGTGTACATGTTGGATTCGCCCTTGTTTTAGTATATTTACTCTATCCCCTTAGAACAAGCGATAAGTCCAACAGGGTTAAATGGTATGACTATATCCTTTTAGCATGTTCACTCCTAGTTGTAGGTTACCATGTTATTAACTTTGAGCCCTTACTCTTTAGAGCTGGTGCCTATACCCAAACCGATATGATAATTTCCATAATAGCTGTTATTCTTGTAATTGAGGCAACGAGAAGGGTTGCAGGGCCAGTGCTTATAACGGTTTCCGGTGCCTTTCTACTCTATGCTTTCTTTGGAAATTTTGTACCGGGATACTTTTCCCATGGTGGATATAGTCTTCAAAGAATAGCTACCTATGCTTGGATAAGTACTGAGTCAATACTGGGTACTCCAATAATGGTTTCTTCTACCTTTATCTTCCTGTTCCTGTTATTCGCTACTTATTTGAAAATGACAGGTATAGGTGATTGGTTAACTGATTTAGCCCTTGCCATAGCAGGTCATACTACCGGTGGTCCGGCAAAAGCAGCCATCGTGGCAAGTGCATCTCAAGGAACTATTTCCGGTAGTTCTGTTGCAAATACTGTTGGTACAGGCTCAGTTACTATACCACTTATGAAAAGTATTGGATATAGGCCTGAGTTCGCAGGAGCTGTAGAAGCAGCAGCCTCTACTGGCGGACAATTGATGCCCCCCGTTATGGGTGCGGCTGCATTCATAATGACAGAATTTACTGATTTGCCCTATCTTACCATCGCTTTAGCAGCTTCAATACCTGCTCTACTATACTTTACAGGAATATTTATAATGGTTCATCTTGAGGCTAAAAAGAACGGCCTTGAAGGTATACCGAAGAGTCAACTTCCAAAGGCTAAAAAACTCCTAAAGGAGAAATGGTTTTTAAGTATTCCTATTTTTATTATCGTTGGTCGTCTTGTAATGGGTAGAACTCCGATGAATGCTGCAATATGGGGTATCGCATCTTCAATCATAATTGGATTTATAAATTCCTATGTTGATAAAAAGCAACAATTTGGAATAAAGGAAGTTATTAAGGGTCTAGAGGAAGGTGCAAGAAGTGCACTTCCCGTTGTTATGGCCTGTGCAAGTGCAGGTATAATCGTTGGTGTAGTTACTCTCACTGGACTTGGTATAAAGCTTTCCCATGGTATCGTATTACTTTCCGCAGGAAATATCTACCTGACAATGTTCTTAACTATGATTGCATCAATCATTTTAGGTATGGGTATGCCTACTACTGCTAACTATATAGTTCAAGCAACTATTGCAGCTCCTGCCCTAATAAAGGTAGGTGTTCCCGTAATAGCTGCCCACCTTTTCGTATTCTATTTCGGTATAGTGGCAGACATCACACCTCCAGTTGCATTGGCAGCCTTTGCTGGCTCCGGTATAGCTGGGTCAAATCCATTTAAAACAGGGGTTGAAGCCTCAAAGCTAGCCTTTGCAGCATATCTAGTTCCATATATATTCGCTGTATCCCCTGTATTAGTTTTAGTCGATGCAGAGCCTTTAACAGTAATTGTAGCCCTAGCGACAGCCCTAATTGGTATGTTCGGTATCGCTGGAGGAGTTAGTGGATATCTTGTAAGACCTTCAAAGCCCTGGGAAAGACTTATACTCTTTGGCTCAGGATTAATGCTAGTTAACCCAAATTATTTGACGAGTGGAATAGGCCTTATTCTACTGGCTTTTATATATTTATTACAGCGTTCTGATAAGAAAAAAAAGACTGCGTAATTATAAGAAAGTTTTAAAGCTTTCCAGTTATTTCTTTAATACTAAATCAAATTTTTTGTAAATTTTTTATTTTTAAATGTAAAAGATAAAAGAGAAATCTTTTTTAATAAAAGGATTTCTCTTTTATTTTTTATCGATCCAAAACTAAAGGCGTAGCATGTTTCTCTATCCAGGGATTTTGTTAATATATTAACATTTTTTGACTAAATAAATGATATCTATTATCACTTGCAAACATGTATTTTAAACATCAAATTCAGTTTTTTCAAGCTTTTTATATAGAGGTTTAAAATTTCATTCTAAAAAAAGAAATTGTTTTCCTCAAATTTTTATTAAAATACTATTTCAAAGCTTTATATTTTGTGATAATATTAACATTAATTTTAGGATATCATCTATGAATATTCAAATTTTTTCCATAAATTCAGCATGCTGTCCTATTTGCTAAAGGAGTTAAGTTTTTCTAAGTTTATTGTTAATCAAGCAAATTGTATAATTACCATTTTAAAGGGCTTATTACTAAATATAGTGTTAAAAGCACAAGAACATATCACCGAAATATCCTCTATTCTAAATGCTTAAATTAAGGATGATATTCTCATGTGCAATTCTGCCAGGTTAGAATGATATAATTTCTTCAATTTATTAATCATTCTAGACTATAGTTTGAATTTACAATACTTTTTTAAAGAGAGGTGTAGAGTATGTCAGTAAAAACCGTAGAAGAGTTAATGAAAAATTTAAAAGTAATAAGGGAAGCTCAAAGAAAATATGCCACTTATTCTCAAGAACAGGTAGATGAAATCTTTAGGCAAGCTGCAATTGCAGCCAATAATTCAAGAATCAAACTGGCAAAAATGGCAACTGAAGAAACAGGAATGGGCCTTGTGGAGGATAAGGTGATAAAAAATCATTTTGCTTCAGAATATATCTATAACAAGTACAAGGACGAAAAGACCTGTGGAGTAATCCACAGAGACAATTCCTTTGGTATTACAAAAATTGCAGAACCCATAGGTGTTGTGGCGGCAATTGTTCCTACAACCAATCCAACATCAACGGCAATCTTTAAAGCTCTTATAGCCTTAAAGACTAGGAATGGTATTATATTTTCACCACACCCAAGGGCAAAAAAATCAACTATAGCTGCAGCAAAAATAGTATTAGATGCAGCTATTCGTGCCGGAGCACCAGAGGGAATTATTGGATGGATAGATGAACCTTCCGTAGAACTTTCTCAACGGGTTATGCAGGAATCAGACCTGATTCTCGCTACTGGTGGACCGGGAATGGTTAGAACGGCCTATTCATCAGGTAAGCCTGCTATAGGAGTTGGTGCAGGAAATACACCGGCCATAATAGATGAAACTGCCCATATAAAAATGGCTGTAAATTCTATACTTCTTTCAAAAAGCTTTGATAACGGAGTTATCTGTGCTTCTGAACAATCTGTATTGGTTATGGAATCAATATATAAGGAAGTCAAAAATGAATTTGCAGCAAGGGGTGCCTACCTACTAAAGAAGGACGAAATAGATAAGGTCAGAAAAATATTATTAGTTAAGGGAGCCTTAAATCCAAATATAGTTGGTAAATCTGCAGGCCAAATAGGTGAAATGGCGGGAATTAAGGTGCCAGAGGGTACTAAGGTTCTCATAGGAGAAGTAGAGTCCGTAGAGCTTGAGGAACCATTTTCCTATGAAAAGCTATCACCGGTCCTTGCTTTATATAAAGTAAAAAATTTCTCCGAAGCCCTGAAGAAAGCAGTAAGACTTGTTGAACTTGGTGGTTTTGGACACACTTCTGTCCTATATACTGACCAGGTTAAGTCAAAGGATAGGATAGCTAAGTTCAGTGAGGCTATGAAAACGGGAAGGACCATAATAAATATGCCTTCATCCCAAGGTGCTATTGGAGACATATATAACTTTAAGCTTGATCCATCATTAACTCTAGGCTGTGGTTCTTGGGGAGGAAACTCTGTATCAGAAAATGTTGGAGTTAAACACCTGCTAAACATTAAGAGCGTAGCTGAGAGGAGAGAAAATATGCTTTGGTTTAGGGCACCGGAAAAAGTATACTTTAAATATGGATGCTTGGGAGTAGCTTTAAAGGAATTAAAGGACATGGATAAGAAAAAGGCATTTATTGTCTCTGACAAAGTCCTTTATGGATTGGGATTCGTTGATAAAATTATAGATGTACTAGATGAGATAGAGATAGATCATAAAGTATTCTTCGATGTTGAACCCGACCCTACTTTGGCCATAGCTAAAAAAGGTGCTCAGGAAATGAAAAGTTTTGAACCCGATGTAATTATTGCATTAGGAGGCGGTTCACCAATGGATGCGGCTAAAATTATGTGGACAATGTATGAGCATCCACAGGTTAGATTTGAGGACCTTGCAATGCGATTTATGGATATAAGGAAAAGGGTATACAAATTCCCAAAACTAGGCCAAAAAGCTATGATGGTGGCAATACCAACTTCTGCAGGTACTGGTTCTGAGGTGACTCCCTTTGCAGTTATAACCGATGAAAAAACAGGTGTCAAATACCCCTTAGCCGATTATGAGCTAACTCCCAACATGGCTATAATAGATGCGGAATTAATGATGGATATGCCAAAGGGTTTGACAGCAGCTTCCGGTATAGATGCTTTGACCCATGCCGTTGAAGCCTACGTTTCAGTTCTTGCTTCGGAATACACTAATGGAATGGCATTGGAAGCTATCAGATTGATATTTAAATATTTGCCCCAGTCCTATAATGAAGGTGGAAGCAACATAAAGGCTAGGGAAAAAATGGCTCATGCTTCAACTATGGCAGGTATGGCCTTTGCCAACGCATTCCTAGGAGTGTGCCACTCAATGGCCCACAAGCTGGGAGCAATGCATAATATATCCCATGGTGTAGCCAATGGACTATTGATTAACGAAGTTATAAGGTTTAATGCCGTAGATAATCCAAAAAAACAGGCGGCATTTCCACAATATAAATATCCAAATGCGAAATGGCGATATGCTCGGATTTGTGATTACTTAAAATTAGGTGGGGAAACAGAGGATGAAAAGGTGGAGCTGCTAATTAAAGCTATAGATGAGCTAAAGGCTACTGTAAATATACCAAAAACTATAAGCGAAGCCGGGGTTTCCAGACAAAAGTTTTATGCTTCCTTAGATGAAATGTCTGAGAAAGCCTTCGATGACCAGTGTACAGGAGCCAATCCAAGATATCCACTAATAAGCGAAATCAAGGAAATGTATATTAATGCCTTTGGAGAAGAAATTAAGAAATAGTCTAAGCTCTAACTTTTGCCAGTTTATTTTAGTTATTGAGCCACTTATAGATGTGTGACTGAGAATATTAACGTACTCAATCAGCCACTGAGAATCCTTTAGGCTCATGCTATAAATCTGTTTTTAAGTATATAATAAAAAGGTAAAACAGATTTATTAAAATCGCTGGGAAGGAAACCTTAGAGTCTGCTTTCGTTTATTAAGTTTGTTAGTCACACATCTATAGTAAAAAAATCTAAAATCTTAAGAAAACTAAAAATAGAATTCTTTCTATAGCCATAACATATAGAAAGAATTCTATTTTAATCATATTATTTATTCAAAAACTCATCTTTCCAAGTCTCATATCTCTCAACTGCAGCCTTTACAGCAACACAAATAGCTTTTTGAGATAGGCCGTGGAATCTGTATTGGATTTTATTAACTAGTTCATCCAATCCTTCTTCATAAAGATTATGTCCTACTATTATATCCTTTAGAAATCTTTTTGCTTCATCGGTAATCAAAGTACAGCTTGTATCTTCAATTATTCCAGTCTTAGTGTTTATGACAAGTCCTACACCGACCACATCAAGTAATTTTCCCGCTGAGATAGTGGTAGGAAGCTTAGAATAGGATATAAAATAAACCGTATCATCCTTATATACCTTCTCCATATTCTCCTCCATTAAAGGGCCTTATTCATCTCTAGATTTATAGAGATATGTGAGGGTCAATAGGCTTTCTACTAGATGTACATTCTCTACCGTTACATCATTTGAAACCTTTAGGTCCGTAGGTGCAAAATTCCAAATTGCTTTAATTCCACCTGCAATTAATTTATTGGCAACTTCCTGGGCACTTTCCTTATTTGTACAGAGAATAGCTATATCAATATTATTCGTTTTTATAAACTCCTCAACATAATCCATATCTTTAATTTCTATATCTCTTATCTTAATACCAAAAAGCTTAGGATTAATGTCAAATAGGGCCTTTACCTGAAATCCGACCTTATCAAAATTCGTGTAATTTGCAAGGGCTTGCCCCAGATTACCAGCTCCAACTATTATAGTCTTGTAGGTCTTATGTAGGCCTAAAATCTTTCCTATTTCATAAAAAAGCTCTTCTACATTATAGCCATACCCTTGCTGTCCAAATCCACCAAAATTATTTAAATCCTGTCTTATCTGTGATGCCGTAAATCCAATTATATCACTAAGTTCTTTAGATGAAATTCTGTTTATATCCCGATCTAGCAACTCCTTCAAATACCTATGATATTTAGGTAACCTCCTTATAACCGCCATTGATATCTTAGATTTTTCACTCATACTCAACAAACTCCTATTTCTAAACTCTTTTACAAAAATTATATCATTCAACAAATATTATGTCAATTTATTGTCAATGTAACAACAAATATAGCTTTCATTCTTTGCCAGTTTTTAACAAGCCTAGAGCTCATCTAGGAAAATTTTACATTTTTTTTAATTTATGCTCTTTTTACAATTATTTATACTTTGCAATCATAAAAATACATTTTTTAAACGTCCTAGAATCAAGAACGCAATAGGTACAATATTCGATAATTTACTATCTAAATATAAAAAATAATTCCCAGAGAAACCTATATGACCATACAGTTTTCTTATCTTCTATAGTATATCACATATATTATGTAATTTGGAGGGTATTAATCTATGAAATTTCCTATTAAAATTGGTTACTTAATCATAAGCTAAAGTAGTTTTTTATGAATCTTTCCACCCCTATAAGGGTTTTAATTGTGAAATATTTTTGACTTTATGATAAAATGATTTATGGTATTTATGGATTATTATATAATTGAAAATTTCCCATAGAACCCTAGGAGGTTTTAAGATGATAGCAATTTCATGTAGTAATATTAGTAAATCCTTTGGAGTAGATTTAATATTAAAAGATATTTCCTTTAATATTAACATAGGTGACAAGGTAGGTCTGATTGGTAAAAATGGAACTGGTAAATCTACTCTTTTTAAAATACTTACGGACCAAATTCCATATGATAATGGAAGTATATATATTTCTAAAAGTATAAACATAGGATATCTAAAGCAGGATTTAGATTTTGATAATTTAAAATCTATATATGATGAGTGTTTAATAGTTTTTGAAGATTTAATCGAAATGGAGAAAGAAATTAGAAGCCTTGAAAATAAAATATCACATTCAATTGACCATGACAGTCGGGAATTTAAAAGCTTAATGAATCTATATTCTAATCTCCTCGATGAGTTTAATGACAAAAATGGATACGGATATAAAAGTGAAATTCGTGGGGTCCTAAAGGGCCTTGGTTTTTCTGAAGAAGATTTTGAAAAAAAAATCTCTAAGCTTAGTGGTGGACAAAAATCCAGACTTAATATTGCTAAGCTTTTGCTTCAAAAACCTAATATTCTCCTCCTTGATGAGCCAACTAACCACCTAGATATTGATGCAATTAATTGGCTTGAGGGCTTCCTTAAAAACTATCCTGGTACTCTCTTAATAATTTCCCATGATAGATACTTTTTAGACCAAATTGTTGGTAAAATTTTTGAAATTGAAAATAAAAGTATTATTCAATTTGAAGGGAGCTATACAAAGTTTATCAATTATAAAAATAACTTATATAACCACCAAATGAAGAAATACTTAGAGCAACAAAAAGAAATAGCTAAGCAGGAAGAATTGATACGAAGATTTAAACAACATGGTACTGAGAAATTAGCAAAGCGTGCAAAAAGCAGGGAGAAATCCCTAGACAAAATGGACGTAGTGGATAAGCCATTACTCAATAATAATAAAACAAGAATTAAATTGGAAACAAAAATTAAAAGTGGTAAGGAGGTCTTAAGGGTCAATGAATTATCCAAGGCCTTTGATGATACTACTTTGTTTTCAAATCTGAGTTTCAATATATATAGGTCTGAAAAGGTAGCTTTAATTGGTCCAAATGGCATCGGAAAAACAACTCTATTTAAAATTTTACTAAATAAGTTAGGCTATAATAGTGGCGATATTATCATAGGCCATAATGTTTTTATGGGGTATTATGACCAAGAGCAAGGGAATTTGAATACTAACAATAATCTTATAGATGAAATTTGTAATGCCGATCCCAAAATCTCCATACCTGAGGCAAGGGGCCTTTTAGCTTCCTTTCTTTTTACTGGAGATGATGTTTTTAAGGAGGTAGAAAATTTAAGTGGAGGGGAAAAAAGCCGCCTATCCCTTTTAAAGTTAATGCTTTCACAGTCTAATTTTCTGCTCCTGGATGAACCTACTAACCATTTAGATTTAGCTTCTAAGGAAGTGCTAGAGGATGCACTTTTAGAATATGACGGCACCATCTTTACAATATCCCATGATAGATACTTTCTAAATAAGATAGCTACTAAGGTATTGGAAATTTCTCAAGATGATATTAAAGAATATTTAGGCAATTACGATTACTATGTGGAAAAGAAAAATGAGCTTGAAAATCCCATTGATTCTAAAGTCTCCCACAGCATAACAAAGACACAGCTAAAGGAAGAACGAAAACGAAAAAAAATGGAAGAAAACCAAAGGAAACAGGAAAAACAGTCAATAAAAAAATTAGAGGAAGAAATCTCTAAGCAGGAAACCAGATTAAACGAGTTGGAACTATTAATGTGCGATGAGAGCATCTATGCCAATTCAGAAAAAAGCAGGGAAATCCATGAGGAGTATGAACTTATTAAGGGTAAGTTAGAGGAATTATATACAGAGTGGGAGGAAAAGATATAAAAATTTTTTTATATAATAATTTATCGATAAAGAGAAAAAAAGTAAAATTTTTGTAGACATTTTTTGAATTTTATGTATAATAATAGTAGATTCATAATAGGGTAGGTTAAAAAAGGAATTTTACATAAGGAAACTTTCAAGAAGGAGGACTATAAATGTTTTTTGATAAGATTAGAGAGATAATAATTCAACAGTTAAGATTAGACGAAAACACAGATATCACTATGGAAACTTCTTTGATTAATGACCTTGACGCTGATTCAATGGCTGCTGTAGAAGTTATAGTTGCCATCGAAGATGAGTTCGATGTGGAAATTCCTTATGAAAATAATGAAGATTTAAAAACAGTTGGTGATATAATAAAATATTTAGAAGAAAGAATATAATGTGAAATTTTCTCAGATTTCAGGTTACCCCGAAAGTCCCTATTTCTATGTCACTATAGTGAAACAAACTAAAAGGTTAATTTATACATATCAAAAAATTACAGAAACACTGATATTTTTAATATGTATATATTTAAATTTGACATTGTTTCACTATACTTGACCAGCTTTAAGGATTCCTTGAGCTAGACCTTTGGGGGTAGCCTTCTATTTTATACCAATCTAAAATGTAGGATTATTTCTACACTTTTTTATTTAAAATTATTTTTCTCTTTTCCACAAAATCTTCAGCTTTTTTATTTGCTTTATTACTATAAACATTAATTTCCAAAATATGATTTATTAAAATTTATATTATGTATACCGAAAAAGTAGTCATATTTTCTTACTCTTATTCATATACATTAGTTAGGAAATTCTTTGCACATCTATATCCACATTTTTTCCACATAACCCACAAAATAATCCACAGTTTTTTTGTGTAATATCCAATTACTACTTTTTTTTCCACATCATCCACATTTTTATCCACATAGCCTGTGTTAATTGTTATTAAAGGATTAAAGCCTGTTCATAGTTTACATAAACAAAATTTTCATTAATTATTCTCTACTAGATTTTTGTTATTTTTTGAAATATCATTCCATTCTTCTTCCTATTTTTTTATTAAATTTTAATATATCTTATGTGAAATTGACCTTCAGTTTTAGATTTATAAATCTAGGATAAATTATATGTACCGCTTATACTGTACCTTAAACATCTTTTATTTTATAGGATTGATTCTAAATCTCTATACCCTTTTATACTTTTCTCCTATTTTTAAATTCGGTACAGCATTTAAATGCATATCAGCTACATAACCATTTAGATAGTTATAGTATGCTGTACATCCTATCATAGCTGCATTGTCTGTACATAAAGACATTGATGGAATCATCAGTTTAAAACCTTCTCCTTTAGCTCTTTGATGCAGAAGCTCCCTAAGTCCAGTATTTGCAGCAACTCCTCCAGCTATAGCAATAGTTTTTACGTCCAATCTTTGGGCTGCTTTTATGGTCTTATCTACTAAGACATCAATAACGGCCTGTTGAAAACTTGCAGCTACATCTTCATCCACTATTGGAATATCCTTCATTTTGCAGTTATTGAGATAATTTAAAACCGCAGATTTCAAGCCGCTAAAGCTAAAGTCCAAGCTATCATTCTCTAAGTAGGTTCTAGGAAAGGGAATTGCGTCTTTATTTCCTTGTTTTGAAAGTTTATCAATTAATGGTCCCCCAGGATAACCTAAGCCTATTGCCCTTGCAACCTTGTCAAAGGCTTCTCCAGCGGCATCGTCCCTAGTTTTACCAAGGACTTCGTATTCACCGTAATCCTTCATATATACTAAATGAGTATGGCCCCCCGATACTACTAAAGAAAGGAAGGGAGGCTCTAACTCCTTATATTCAATAAAATTTGAATAAATATGACCTTCAATATGGTTTACACCTATAAGTGGTATATTTAATGAATATGCCAAAGCTTTAGCTGTGGATAAACCCACAAGTAAAGCTCCAGCTAAACCGGGTCCATATGTTACACCTATTATATCTATATCTTTAAAGGTTACATTGGCCTTTTCCAATCCTTCATCTATAACATAACTGATATTTTCTAAATGCTTTCTTGAGGCAACCTCTGGTACTACTCCTCCAAATTTCTTATGCAAATCTATTTGAGAAGAAATAATATTTGAAAGTACCTCTCTACCATTCTTTACAACCGCGACTGAGGTCTCATCACAACTTGATTCTAATGCTAAAGCAATTAACTCCTTTTTCATCTTTCCCTTCTCCTTTTGTTTATTATGCTAGTTATTTTCTATCTTTTCTATTATATACTACTATTATTTCCTTAACCATATATTTTAGCTTTAATTATGAAGTAAGTTAACATTCTCAATCACTCATCTATATTAGATTATAAAATTTAATTCCCATGAATTATTATCTACTCCTCTCCGTAAAACCCCTTATATTCCTTTCCTTTGTCAATCCTAGAACTTTATAATTCCCCATTGATAGACCCGTAATTAGAAAGGTATTTAATATTATCAAAAATACTAATTCTACAATGGAGTTATGAAATACTTGACTATTATTTATAAATATACTTACATGATGAAATAAAATAATGAAAAATGAAACAATAAGGTTCAATATTTTAGGCGTGGTTTTATTGCCATTATCCATAAAAAATATTTCTTTTATTATTTGAGTAATCAGATTAGAGGCCATTACCATAGCTGTTACAGATGATAAATATTCTATACTGAAAAGTCCTAAATATGCTTCTCCCATTTTCATTCCTCCCCCTTTAAATTGTATTTATGAATATATATATTAATGCCTAAGATTTTTATAAAAAAAAATAAGGATATATTCCTTATCTTATTAATCTTTACTATTATCTCAATACTATAGAGTTTATATATTAATTTTATCTGAGTACCTACATTAAGTCATACGTGCTTTTTAGCCCCTAATGACAGCCATAGCTACATTGAATACCGTTAATAAAATCCAAGGTGCAAATACTGCCACCGCCGCCTTACCTTTACTTATTTTATGAACAATACTAATACCTATCATAGAAACAATCAGATACCATATAGTAAACACATCAAGGCTTGATAGGAGAATATATAGGGGGGTGCCCATTTTTTCGTTAGACATAATTGCTGCTGGTGAGGTCATTACCATATAGTTTTTTGTTAATAGGGTTATGATTGTCCTAACTACCTCTCCAAATACTACTATAAAGTATGAGAATGCCACTACAGAAATACTTGTTTTAATTTTACCTTTTCCTTCAAACAATTGCACAATGCCGTGGGAAATTAATCCTTTAGAAAATATTGCAAGTAGAGGTCCAATCGAAGCCATTATTAATGCAAAATACACATAATTCATAATAATGCTCTCAGATAACTGGGAAACATTTGGATTTCCCTCCATTTGTACCTTAAACTGTTCAAGCATAAGCTCTTTTAAAAAATCAATTTTTAATACATTCATCAGCGTAAATATGATTAAGATTAGTAGAATAGGCACTAATATCTTAGGTTTTAGTGAGATATCATTCATCACCTCTACAGGGTCAGTAAATAACTTCATTATTCTTTGAAATAAGGATAGCTTTGATTGTTTATCCTCTTCTTGAGTTATAACATCTTGATTGTAGCTTTTATTAAAGTCCTTATCTGACATTTTACCACCTCTTAAAATATTATTTTAGTCGACTTTTTTCTAGAGGTTAAAGTCAAAAACTATTAGCTTCACCCCTCTGTTTATAGGCTTCATCCTAATCTATGGTTCTACTCATACCTCAAGGCATCTATTGGATCAAGCTTTGCAGCCTTATTTGCAGGGTAAATTCCAAAAAATATACCTACTCCTGCCGAAAAAACCCAAGCTATAAGTATTGTAATCGGTGATACTGTAGGTGGAATTTTTATAAAATTCGATATCACAAAGGATAATCCAATACCTAAAACCGTTCCTATAACCCCTCCTATACCTGAGATGATAACGGCTTCTACTAAGAACTGAAGTAATATATCCCTATGTCTAGCCCCAATAGCTTTCCTTATTCCAATCTCTCTAGTTCTCTCGGTTACAGATACAAGCATTATATTCATAACCCCTATTCCACCAACCAGTAATGAAATAGCAGCTATGGCTCCAACCACCATTGTCATTACGCCAGTTATGTTATTTGCCGTTTCCATCTGACTTTCAGCACTATAACTCCTATATTTTTCCTTTCCAATATTTCCATGACGTCTTTCTAATAACGCTATCATCTTAACTAAAGTCTTCTCAATATCTACTCCCGGTTTAATATTCATAGCTATTCCGAAGACCCTATCTCCAATACCAAACATCTTTTCAAGGGTAGATATAGGAATATATATCTCTTTAGGTTGATCTCCACCAAATCCTGAAAACAGAGATTTCTTGTTTCTATAAATTCCCACTATGACAAGGGCCATATTCCTTGAATGAGTACTGACAATAATTCTTTCTCCTAAAACATTAATTCTGCCAAAGTATTCTAAAGCCGTTTCTTCATCTATAAGGGCAACGCTTCGCTTTGCTTTTATATCTCCCTCTATAAAATACCTACCTTTAACCATTTCCCTTCTATCAATCCTATTATATTCTTCATTCACTCCATTTATATTTATGCTTACCTTTTTTTTATCGGATATAATTTCTCCATTTATCTCAAACATATTTGAACAAGCATCGATTTCATCCTTAAAGGCTCTTCTTAAGGCTTTAACATCTTGATGATTAAGGTAATCCCTAGAAGTAAGATTTTTTCTCCAATTATGCCATATGTGTACCCTATTGACTCCGAAGTTTTCAAATTCCTTCTTCATCATCCTGTTACCACCCTGCCCAAGGGCAACTACGGCTATAACAGAGGATATACCTATGATGATACCAAGCATCGTAAGTAATGATCTCATCTTATTTGCCCATATGGCATTTAAAGCCAATTTTATGCTTTCAAGAAAGTTCATCAAGTTCACTCCTTTAGCCAGTAGCTACTCTCTTATCCTCAACTATTTCTCCATCTTTAAAACTAACAATCCTTTTCGTTTTTTTTGCTATATCCAGTTCGTGGGTTACTATGATAATAGTGGCCCCCTCTTTATTAAGCTCCTTAAAAATAGCCATTATTTCTTCACTAGATTTTGAGTCTAAGTTTCCTGTAGGTTCATCGGCCAGAATAACTACAGGGTTATTAACTAATGCTCTGGCAATTGCTACTCTCTGTTTTTGCCCTCCAGAAAGTTCATTGGGTTTATGGTGTATCCTGTCTCCAAGGCCCACCCTTTCCAAAGCCTTAACTGCCCTCTGATTTCTTTCCTTAGGTTTAACATTTCCATAGAGCATGGGCAATTCAACATTCTTTAGGGCAGAGGTTCTTGGCAATAGATTGAAGGATTGAAAGACAAAGCCTATTTTTTTATTCCTTATTTGAGCAAGGTCTAAATTATCCCCCTCTTGAATTTTAGCATTATCAAGCTCATATTCGCCATCAGTGGGTCTATCAAGGCATCCCAATATGTTCATCATCGTGGATTTTCCCGAACCCGATGGGCCCATTATAGCTAAGAATTCTCCCTCTTCTATTTCAAGACTTATTCCCCTAAGGGCCTCAACCTTTATCTTGCCATTACTATAAACCTTCCATAAATTTTCAATCCTTATCATCTTTCCTTCCCTTCCCTATTTTCTGTCTTCGTCCCTAATCTTAACATCAATACCATCTTGAATTCTTTCTGTTGGGTCCAGTATAACCTGGTCTCCCTCCTTTAAATTTTCACCGATTATTTCAACTATTAAATCCGATTCAATTCCCGTTTCTATGGTATGCTTCTTAACTTTATTGTTTTCTACGACAAAAATAGAATTATTCCCATTCCTTTCATTGTATATTGCTTCATAGGGTACAACAAGAACACCTTTTTTATTGGCAGTATTTATTTCTACATTAGCAGAGAAATTTGGTTTAAATTCTGTGTTTTTGCCATCAATATCTATTTTAACCTTTACAACGGTTTCCGTACCTTGTCCATTTCTTTCAATAAAAGCGTTTGGAGCTATGTATGTTACTGTTCCCTTATATTCCTTCTTTTCCATTCCATCATTAGTTACCTTTACATGTTGTCCTAATTGTATCTTTCCTATATCGTATTCACTTATATTAGTCACTACCTCTAAATTTTCCATATCTTCAATTTTAAACATCAATGTATATGAATCCACAACAGATAAATCCGATACATTTACTTCTGTTACAGTTCCATCTATGGGACTAACTATTTTAGTCTTTTCTATATTTGACCTTTTCCTATCTATTTCAAGCTCCATAGACTTTATTTCCTTTTCCTGCATCCTTACTTCTGATAGGTTATCGGCATCGGAATACTTTTTCTTTGCAAGGGAATAATCATTGTAAGCCCTTTCCATAGAGCTTTCTGCCTCTTCTAAGCCGCTTTTGCTTATTGCCCCTGCCTCAAAGAGTTTCTTTTTGTCATCATAGTCCTTTACTGCATCCTTATATTTTATCTGGGCATTTTTAAAATTAGTTTCTAAATTTCTCTTATCTTCTTTCTTAAGCCGGTTCAATTTATCTCTTGCAATTTCAAGCTTTATCTCCCTTTGCTCCAAATCATATTCAAGGTCTTCACAGTCAAGCCTAGCAAGAAGGTCACCTTTTTTAACCCTATCTCCTTCTTCCACTAATACCTCACTTATCTTACCCGATAGATCCGAGGTAATTTCCCTATATTTTTTAGAAATTACTATACCACTTGTAAAAATATTAGACTCTATATCCTGTTTCACGATTTTGGCAGTTTTAACGGATACACCTGCTTCCTGTTTCGATTTCATAGCATTTACAACTCCCAATGAAACAAATATAATAACTATTAGTACACCTAAAATAATAAAGATAGTTTTCTTTTTTGTTTTTCTCATTTGCCTCGCCCTCCAGCCTATTACATACTCTTTTCTCTTCAAATACTATGGACTATAAACCCTGATAAATTATGAAAGAATTTTTAATTTATATGCATTAATATTACTTAAATATTATATATTACATTTTATCATTATAATATTAAAATATTATTAATATTTATAGGACCTACTTAACCCCTTAGGGTAGTTTTTGAACCTAGAAAACTTTAATACTTTCCTTTTTCACTGTAATATTGCATTAAAGAAAAAAGGGAGTATTACTCCCTCAGATTGTTGACAAAGTCAACAAGATGACAGGCTTTTGAGAAATCCGAAGTTCAAGGCGTGCTGAAACCGAGAGGCCGCAGCGTATAAAAAAGATGAAGTCTATTTGCTTTTAGCAAATACCATAAAATTTCCCACGAACTTATCAGTTCGTTCTAAAATTTTATTGACTACATAAGGGTTCTCGGGTTCAGCAACAACGAAGAAATTCGGGTTTGTCAAAAGCTTGAAGGGAGTATTACTCCCCTCTCCACATAATAACTGCATCTTCATTATTATCTTGATAATACTTGGGCCTTTTTCCATAGGCTTTAAATCCAAATTTCATATAAAGACCCTGAGCAGCCGTATTACTTTCACGAACCTCTAAGGTCATTGCATATATTCCTAGCTCTTCAACATATTCTATCATTGATTTAACTAAAAGGCTTCCTAATCCTTTATTTCTAAATTCCTTATCTATCGCTATGTTCGTAATGTGGGCCTCATCTACTATAATCCACATTCCTCCGTATCCAACTATCTGTCCATCATATTGGATTATTAGGTATTTTGCAAGATGATTATTTCTTATCTCATCTTCAAAGGAATTTCTAGCCCAAGGGGCTGCAAAGCATGTATTTTCTATCTCCAGTATAGTATCTAAATCATCTAAGGTCATTTCTCTAACGTGAGTATTGTCCATCTATGCAACCACACCTTTTCATTCTTTCTTCATACTGTCTCTCCGCCTCGGACTTCCTTAAATATTTAGGGGTAATAGTTTTGTGTGATTCAACTTCCACTTCTCCCCCGTCCATCTTATCAAGGGCAAGTTGAGCAATAGAAGAAGCTCTTTGCATCCCTACAAATTTAGGAGCAAATAGTGCCCTATCTCCTAAACTATCTATAATTTCATTTTTATATCTATTTAATCCATCACCAAGAAAAATAGTCTTTTCTTCTCTCTCCTTCACTTTATTCATAAGCTCGTCTATTCCCAGGGGAGCTTCATGGACTATGGTTTTCAGCTTATAGTCTACCCATTTATAGACACCTGTATATACCTGGTTCCTCCTGGCATCCATTATAGGGCAAACAAGCTCTTTACAATATAAAGTATTATATGCAAGGCCCTCTAGGCTTGAAACACCTATCACAGGGATATTCCTCGAATGAGCCAAACCCTTTACTGTTGCAATACCTATTCTAACCCCAGTAAATGACCCTGGTCCCCTTGATACACCTATAATATCAATATCTTCCATAGATAAATCAAGGCTAGATAAAAGCCCATCAATAATAGGCATAAGTTTTTGTGAATGGGTCATGGGGCTATTTATAGTGTACTCACCCAATAGTTTTTCCCTATTCATTAGGGCTACCGTAGCCACAAGGGAGGACGTATCTAAAGCTAATATATTCATTATTAAATCAACTCCTCGACTATTCTTTCATAGTGCTTTGTTGTACCCCTCATATAAAATTCTCTACTATCTATTGTATCTCCCAGCTTTATCTCTATCCATAGATGCTCCTCTGGAATTAGCTCCCTTATTTGGGATGCCCACTCTATTATGCAGACTCCACTACCATAAAAATACTCCTCATAGCCTATGTCATACATTTCATCTACATGGGCTATTCTATACAAGTCAAAGTGATAGACTGGAAGTCTTCCGGTATACTCCTTTATTATATTAAAGGTAGGGCTGGTTACATCCCCTTTAACCTCTAATCCCTTAGCTATAGATTTGGTAAGAGTAGTCTTGCCAGCTCCCAAATCCCCTGTAAGGCATATTATGTCCCCTTTTTCTACAAGTTTTCCTAGTCTATATCCTATTTCCTGGGTTTTATCAATACCTCTGCAAACAATCTTTTTCAAGCTTCCACCCCTATTTCACCTTAACTATATAATTTACTAATTCTATATTAGAATTAATTGCAAAGTAAAAGACCTCGTCCCAAAAGACTTCAACCTATTTATAATGCATATTATCTCCATAATATAATAGATTATATAAGTTAACAAGACCATAATGAAAATACTAAGGTTATTTTTCACCTGTTACACTAGGAAACTCCCTCGGCAAAGGGCAAATTTGAAGAGGAAAGCAGGAGAGGAAAATCTCCCACCTTTAGAAAGAAGAGTCTTAAAAGCTGACAAAATAACTGTTTAATATAGATGAGTGACTTACAAACTTAATAAACGAAAGCAAACTCTGAGGTTTCCTTTTGAGCGATTTTTATAAATCTGTTTTACCTTCTATTATCTATCTAT
>JAKSBP010000037.1 GCA_022361035.1 Clostridia bacterium | reverse complement strand
TTATAAAAGCCAGACCCCTATTTATTCCAGTTCTTAAAGCTTTAGCTTTTGATAATATATAAAAAAAATGTAGTATCTGGTCTAGAGCTTTTTTATTGTCATATATTAAATTTTGCCTCTGATTATATGGCAAACAAAACGGCTCTATGCAGATTTAACTACAAATATATTGATATTAAAGATAAATTTGTAACTCTTTTAGCCTGAATTCATATATAGATAGTGGAAAAGCATTAAAAAGCTTTTCTAATCAAATATAGAGAAGATAACAAATTTAAAAGGTACAAGTGCTAAAGACTATTTATGATAACATATATTTTAGAGATTTAGTTTTTGGCATAGTTATCGATGAGTTACATCATGAAAATATGTATGATTAATAATAGCATTTAATTCTTAAGAGCCATAGCTCTAGTATATAAAAAATTATTTGTTCTATTAATTTTTTTAATTGCAGTGATATAGGTGGCCTTTAATAAACTAAATATATTATAAAAGGAGATATTTATATGAAAACTAAGAGAATTCCAAAGGTAGTTACAATTCCAGATAGTGCATTCCAGTCATCAAAAGGTAGATTCTTTATTGGACAATCAGGTACCCTTACCATCAGTAAAGGTCTTAATGCATGGGCTGGACTTATTAATCCACGTAATTCAAGGATTAATATAGTCTTTGATATATTTGCTGTTTCCAATTTCTCTGAGAATGCAATAGATGCACAAATCTTTTTCAATAGTATCCCTCCAGATATAGAAAATGCAGTTATATCTGAGAACGTTACTCCTGCTAATACCACATTATGTCCTCTTTCAGCGCCCCGTACATTAGTAGTATATAATGATAATGTTACAGGATTCCCAGTTGGCGGAGTTTCACCATTTCGAAGAATAATACCATCTTTACAGACTGTAGAAGGTATAGATAATGGGAAAATAATGATACCGCCAGGGGGGAGTTTTGTTATATTTATACCTGGAATGGCAGATGGAAGAGCCTTCATATCATTTGGATGGTGGGAGAAGAAGATTTCATCCAAGAAAAAATCCTAGAGAAACTGAGATTTGAGTTAGAGATGAAGTGACAAAATTATTTCTTTTGATATAATGTACATCTATATAAAGGAAATTAAGTCAATAAAAGAATAATATGTGAAAGCACTCGTTTACACTTAACGAATACTTTTAAGAAATTAGTGTATTTTTTGAGTAAACTCGATTAAATTCTGACAGAATAATTTTGACTTTTATCAAAGGGGCGGGGTTGGCGACAATTTTGTGAGTTGCTTTGCTGTCGCCATCTACGTCCTCTCGACACTTTGATATCCAAACTTCTGAATGACATTGGAAGCTCTTTTATCAATGAGGGGCTAATATGGATTTTGAATATGTTGATGAAGTATCCAGAGTATGCCACTTTAAAGCTTGAAATGAATACAGCGTACTATTTAGAAAACTTGGTGAGAAAATATTATTTAGGTTTAATAGCTATTCTTAGTGCATAAACATTGATGAAAAAACCGCCGTTGTACATAGTACGGTGAACCGTACCCATAAGTGATTGTGATTTTTCTTCTTTAATTTGCTTTAGAATTAAAGTATTATTAGTTTAGCTGTAGTTTGACCAAAGAGGAGGTACAATATGGAAACAGTATATTTTGCGGGTGGATGTCTATGGGGAGTACAAGCTTTCATAAAAACTTTACCTGGTGTTAAGTTTACAGAAGCGGGAAGAGCGAATGGAACAAATAATACACTTGAAGGTGACTATGATGGCTATGCTGAATGTGTAAAAACAGAATTTGATCCAAGGGTTGTAACTATTGAGCAATTAATGGAATATTTCTTTGAAATAATTGACCCATATAGTTTGAATAAACAAGGACAGGATGTTGGTGAGAAATACAGAACAGGAGTGTATAGTGAGGATTCTAAACATTTGGAAGAGGCGAAGACATTTATTAGAAAGAGAAATGATAGTGACCTTATAGTTGTTGAAGTATTACCTCTTACAAATTACGTGAGAAGTGCAAAGGAACATCAAAATAGGTAGGCTAGATGCCCAAATGATTATTGTCATATTCCAAAAGAAATATTAAATAAATATAAGTAAGAGGTACTATTAATAGATGATACTGGAGGAATCATGAACTCTATAATAATT
>JAKSBP010000130.1 GCA_022361035.1 Clostridia bacterium | reverse complement strand
TTGATAGGGAATTAGAAGATAAAGATTCTATCTTTTATCACTATCAGAAACTAATTAGATTGAGGAAGGAACTAGAGATTATAAGCTCTGGAGATTTTCAGATAATATTAAAGGACCATGAAGACCTATTCGCATACGTAAGAAATTATAAAGATGAAAAGCTGCTAGTAATAAGTAATTTTTATGGAAGGGAAACCATATTTAAGCTGCCTTATGAATTGGAGCTTCATAAATATAAAAGTAAAATATTAGTTTCTAACTATAATGATGCTTCAAAGAAATTTGATAATATAAAATTAAGGCCCTATGAATCCATTGTTTATTACCTTGAGAAATAATATTTAAGATGATAGAATATTTATGGTGATAAAATATGAATAGCAAATATTTAAGGATTTATAATGAAATTGTAACTGCCATAGAAAATGGTAAACTTAAGTCCAATACAAAGCTGCCATCTGAAAATGAGTTGATGAATCAATACAATGTATCGAGGGACACAATAAGAAAAGCATTAAATCTGTTGGCACAAAATGGCTATATTCAAAAAGTAAGGGGGAAGGGGTCCTTTGTTTTGGATATAAACAGATTTGACTTTCCCGTTTCAGGCTTAGTAAGCTTTAAGGAATTAAGTGAAAAAATAAATAGAAAATCAAATACTATTGTTCATGAACTGGAATTGATTAGGCCCGATGAATTTTTAATAAAAAGATTGGATTTATCAGTAGAAGATAAGGTTTGGAAGGTTGTTAGAGTAAGGGAAATAGGGGATGAAAAAATAATTTTAGATAAGGACTTTTTAAAGGAAAAATTTGTACCCTTACTCACGAAAACTATCTGTGAAGACTCCATATATGAATACATTGAAAATAAATTAGGTATTAAAATCGGTTTTGCCAAAAAGGTAATTACAGTAGAAGAAAGCACTGAAGAAGACAGAAGGTATTTAGATTTAGAGGGTTATAATAACATCGTAATCGTAAGAAATTACGTTTATTTAGATGATACAAGCCTATTCCAGTATACTGAATCTAGACATAGGCCCGATAAATTTAGATTTGTAGATTTTGCAAGAAGGAGCTATTGAATCTCTGTAAAAAAAGAAGAAGGGACATGTGGTCCTTTCTTTTTTTTGAAAAAATAGGGAACTTTTGAGGAAAACCTACGTCTTAATAAAAGTAACTAGTTAATAGTTATGAATAGAATTGTCATAAATAATTAGGATAATTGTAATTTTTTTTAGTACAATTATACATAATTATTTAGTAGATTTAAATAGGGGAGGTAAAACTAATGAATAAACATATTAAAAAAATAATTATTTTAGCTTCATTAGCTTTAGTATTAACTGGCTGTGAAGTTGATCAAGTAGACCAGGAGAATCCAAATGAGGATACACAAATAGAGGATCAACTAAATGAAGAGCAAGAGGATTCAAATGAAGATCAAGAAATAGAAGATGAAGAAATGGAAGAGCAAATAGATAACGACAATAAAGATTAAGAAATTAGAAGTTAAAGAAATGATAAAAATAAGGAACCTCAGACTATAGGAAAGATAAAGCCTATTAATACCATTCGTTTTTAAATTTTGTTAACTACGTAGGGCTTCTTAGATAAAGTAACAACTAAAAACTGGGGTTTTCCAATAACTTGAGGAAGGGACTTTATGTCCCTTCCT
>JAKSBP010000325.1 GCA_022361035.1 Clostridia bacterium | reverse complement strand
GTAGCTGAAAGTAAATTAAAGCAGCCAAAGGCTGCTTCAGATTGTTAACAAAGTTAACAAGATGATAGGCTTTAACAAACTTTCACGTTCAAGGCACGCTGAAATCGAGGAGCGGAGCTTATAATAAAAATGAAGTCTATTTGCCTTTAGCAAATACCATAAAATTTCCCACGAACTTATCAGTTCGTTCTAAAATTTTACTGACTAAGTGAGCACCAGAGATTTTAGCAGTAACGCAGAAATTGGGAGTTTGTTAACAGCCTCAGCTCACATAATTTATGTGAGCTTTTGAAGGGCAATATAATTAGCTTCGATAGTTTTTTCAATATCTTCTATTGTATGGGCATTAGAAAGGAATGCCGCTTCAAATTGAGAAGGAGCCAGATAGATTCCATGTCTTAGCATCTCTTCAAAGTACTTTGCAAATTTCTGTGTATCACTTTTTACTGCTGTGTCATAATCATATACTTCTCCATCAGTAAAATAACTGCATAACATTGAACCAACTCTTTTTGAAACTATCTTAACACCTAGTTTTTCAGCATTTTTTCTAAAACCCTCATCTAGCATTTTTGATTTCCTTTCCAGACTATCGTATATTGAAGGATTATTCTTCAGTATCTTCAAGGTTGTAAGTCCAGCAGTTACAGCCAGTGGATTTCCTGACAATGTTCCTGCCTGATAAATTGGTCCCTTTGGGGACATCATTGACATTATATCCCTTCTACCGCCATAGGCTCCCACAGGAAGACCACCGCCAATTATCTTTCCAAAGCACGTAATATCTGGTTTAACCTTGTAAAGGCTCTGGGCTGAACCCAAGGCAACCCTAAAACCCGTCATAACTTCATCAAATATTAGAAGTGACCCATATTGACGGGTTATATTTCTTAAAAAGTCAATAAATTTCTGGGCTGCTGGTACTACACCCATATTCCCTGCAATTGGCTCTATAATAACTCCAGCAATTCTTTCTCCATATTTTTCAAATATATCCTTCATTCCTTCTATATCATTAAACTTTGCTGAAATAGTATTCTTTACTATATCTGATGGTACGCCGGGACTATCTGGAACTCCATGGGTAAGGGCCCCTGACCCAGCTTTAACAAGGAGACTATCGGAGTGGCCGTGATAATTTCCTATAAACTTAACTATCATATCCCTTCCCGTAAAACCCCTTGCAAGTCTAAGGGCACTCATAGTAGCTTCAGTACCGGAGTTAACCATCCTCACCATTTCTACCGACGGTATAATTTCACATATTAACTTTGCAAGTTCTGTTTCCTTTTCCGTAGGTGCACCAAAGCTTGTACCGACATCCAATACTTTCCTAAGCTCTGTCATAACCTCTTCATGACAGTGTCCTAAAATCAAAGGCCCCCAAGAGCCAACATAGTCTATATACTCATTTCCATCAATATCATATATTTTTGACCCCCTACCCCCTTTAATAAAGGGAGGACATACAGTAACGGACCTAAAAGCCCTTACAGGGCTGTTAACACCGCCGGGTATATATTTTCTTGCTTCTTCCAAGGCTGTCCTTGATTTATTAAAATTCATTCCATTTCCTCCTTAGTACAGTTAAAAAATCAATAATTAGATAGGTTTACCTAGATAAATTTTAAAATATTCTATCTGGAAACCTTAAGCACCCTAGAAACTTTAATCTTAAACATTACCTTCCATAACCCATCTCGCTAAATCCTTAGCAAAATAAGTTATTATAATATCTGCTCCTGCCCTTTTTATACTAGTAAGCATCTCGATGGCTGCTGATTTTTCTTCCAAAAGTCCCATTTTAGCAGCAGCTTTAATCATGGCATATTCTCCACTCACATTATAGGCGGCAATCGGTACATTGAAGTTATCTTTAATTCTCCTGATAATATCCAGGTAGGATAGGGCCGGTTTAACCATTACTATATCCGCACCTTCCATAATATCTAACTCGGTTTCACGAAGGGCTTCGTCAGAATTACTAGGGTCCATCTGATAAGTCCGTCTATCACCAAACTGTGGTGCTGAATTGACCACACCCCTAAAGGGACCATAAAATGCCGATGCATATTTTGCACTATAGGACATAATTGAAATATTATTAAAACCATTCTGGTCAAGCTCTTCTCTAATAGCTCCCACCCTTCCATCCATCATATCCGATGGTGCTAACATATCGGCTCCAGCTTCAGCATGGGATAGTGCTATCCTTCTTAGGTATTTTAAGGTTAAATCATTATTAACCATTTTATTCTCAATAATACCACAATGCCCATGGTCTGTGTATTGACACATGCATACATCGGTAATAACTACAATATCCCTGCTTATTTTCTTTATCTCTCTTATACCTTTTTGTACAATTCCATTCTCTTTATATGCCTCACTACCCAATTCCTCCTTTTTATCGGGGACTCCAAATAGTATTACTGAATTTATTCCTAACTTAACTAATTCTTCTATTTCTTTCCCTATCATATCAATGGAAAAATGGTAGCAACCTGGTAATGCTGAAATCTCATTCTTAACTTTATTTCCTTCAACTAAGAATATAGGGTAAATTAAATCATCTACTCTAAGTCTTGTTTCCCTTATCAAGCTCCTTATCTGACCATTTACTCTCAGTCTTCTTGGTCTAATAGTATGCAATAGAAACACCTCCTTATAGTCATCTCTTTATGGGCGAAATTAAGATTAAATTAGTAATTAAACCACTTGGATTAAGTCTATAATCAGTTGACCAGCAGCTACTTCTATCGTATACTTTTATTCTTCTTTGCCACTAATGTAGAAAGATAATTATTTTTTATCCCTCTTCTATTTTCAATATCTTCTTCAATAATTTGACCATCTAACCCAAGCCTTGAAACAAAGACTGAACCCTTTTTATGTCCAGTGTTGTCCAGCTCATCTATCAACCCATCTATTTGACCACTAGCCTTCATGAATACTATATTATCAACGTTTTTAAGTATATTTTCTAATTTTTCATCTCCCTTTTTATAATAAACTGAAGGAACAATAGCTATTGTCTCTTCGTTTTCCCCAAGGGGTATACCTACCTTACTAGCTATAGCACAAAAAGATGTTATACCCGGTATAGTTTCTATTTCAACGTTCTTTAGCTTTAGCCTCTTAAACAAGTAGATATATGTGCTGTAAACCATTGGATCTCCTAGAGTTAAAAAAGCAACTTTTTTACCCCTATCTATAAATCCTTTTATGAAGTCCGATATCTCATCATAGGAATTATTAAGTACATCTACATCGTAGGTCATAGGAAATTTTTTCTCAATTATTTCTACCCTTTGATTTAGATGGGGCTTGGCTATATTTAAAGCAGTACTTCCCTTTCCATCCTTGGTTTCTGGTGCCAGGATTATATCAACTTCATCAAATATTTTTTTTGCTTTAATAGTCAATAGGTCTGGATCTCCAGGTCCAACACCGATTCCATAGAATTTACCCTTCATAATCAGTCCCCCTTATTAAGACTTTATCATTAGTCTTAAAGTATTAATTTCAAACATCCATCTACTATTTACGCCATCCTACTTCTAATAATACTCTAAAATAGCATCTACTAATCCATCGATAGTATATTCCTTAGCCTCTATGTCAGGTACCATACCTAAATCTTTAGCAGTTTGAGCGGTAATTGGTCCAATAACTGCAATCCTTATATCCTTCAATAGATGTAAGTTTTTCTCTCCTAAAATTTTATAGAAATTACTTACCGTTGAGGAACTTGTAAATGTTATCATATCTATTTTCCTATCTTTGAAAAGATTGATAAGCTTTTCTCTTTCATAGTCAGGAATAATTGTTTTATAGATATGTATATTATCTACATTGGCTCCAAGCTTCGCAAGCTCATCTTCTAAAATCCTCCGTGCTATATCTGCCCTAGGGAGAAGAATATTATCCCCAGGTCTAACCTTACCTCTAAGTTCCTCTATAATAGCTTCTGCCCTATATTCCCGTGGGATATAATCCACTATAAAACCTCTACTCTCCAGCTCTTTAGCCGTAGCAGGCCCAATTGCACATAGTTTTGCATCCTTTAACAATCTTATATCAAATCCTGCTTTTTTCATTCTATGAAAGAAAAACTTTACTCCATTTACGCTAGTAAATATAATCCATTGGTATTTCTCTATCTGAGCCATTGCTTCATCTATATTTCCGTGGTCATCACTTTCTATTATCTTTATAGTTGGAAATTCTACCGCCTCGCCACCTAGGTCTTCAATTCTTTCAGATAGTTTACTTGCTTGAGTGCGTGTACGGGTTACCAATATCCTTCTAGAGAATAGGGGCTTCTTATCAAACCAGCTAAGGGTATCTGCTAGGCTAGTTACTTCTCCTACAATTATGATAGCCGGATTTTTAAAATTAACCTCCTCAACCTTTTTTGCTATGGTTTCCAATGTTCCCTTCAGCATTTCTTGTTCAGCGGTAGTACCCCTTCTGATGACAGCAACAGGCCTATTACTCTCCTGACCATATTTAATAAGACTGTTGCATATATTTTTAATATTTTTTATCCCCATTAAAAATATCAGGGTCCCCCTTAGCTTAGCTAATGATTCAAAGTTTAAGGATGAATCTTCCTTTAGGGGGTCTTCATGACCGGTTATAATGTGAAAGGAAGAACTGATATTTCTATGGGTAACTGGAATACCTGCATAGGCTGGAACAGAAATAGCAGAGGTTATTCCAGGAACTATTTCAAACTTAACATCATTTTCCCTAAGTAATAGTGCCTCTTCTCCACCCCTCCCAAATACAAAGGGGTCACCACCCTTTAATCTTGTAACTACATTACCCTTAAGGGCCTTTTCTAGAATAAGCTGACTTATTTCCTCTTGACTGTAGGAATGGGCATTTGGTGCTTTACCCACGTATATAATTTCTGCCGTATCCTTAGCGTATTTTAAAAGCTTAGGATTTATTAATCTGTCATATAGGATGACATCGGCCCTTTTTATACACTTTAGTCCCTTTAGGGTAATAAGCCTATAATCTCCTGGTCCAGCACCTACTAAATATACTTTTCCACCCATTTACCTATCACCCTCTAACTCCTGTAATATTTCTCTACCACCCCTACTTAAGACTTCCTCGGCTATTTCTGAACCTAGCTCCCCATAATTTTGAACCTCATCTTCTCCATAGGCCTTTATAATCCTTTGCCCATCAATGGATGAAACCATCCCTACCATCTTCAGTTTTTCATCCTCAATATAGGCAAAACCGCCAACTGGAACGTGACAGCCTCCATTTAAAATTGTCATGAATCTTCTTTCTCCTTTAACAGCAAGGCTAGTAGAGTCATCATTAATTTTCGACACCATCTCTTTAATAAGGCTGTCATCTTCCCTAGTTTCTATACCTAAGGCTCCTTGACCTACGGCGGGAACTATGTCATAGGGGCTAAAAGACTCGGATATGCGGTCCTCTAATCCCAATCTAATCAACCCAGCCGCCGCTAAAATTACTCCATCTAAATCCATCTCTTTTATTTTATTTATCCTAGTCTCAACGTTGCCTCTAATAGGTACAATGTTTAAGTCCTTTCTGAGTCCCCTCAATTGGGCCTCTCTCCTAAGACTGCTGGTTCCTATTTTAGCTCCCTGTTTTAACTCATTAAAACTATTACCTTCCTTGGTTATAAGTATATCTCTAACATCTTTTCTCTTAGTTATGGCAGATATCTGCAATCCCTTTGGAAATTCACTTGGTACGTCCTTCATACTGTGAACAGCCATATCTATCTCACCCTTTAAAAGGGCGGTTTCTATCTCCTTAACAAAAAGGCCTTTACCCCCTATCTTGTCAAGAGTTTTATCCAGAATTTTATCTCCTATAGTTTTTATTTTTTTTATCTTAAAGTCAATCTGTGGGTAATGTTTCTTTAGTTCGCTAATTACTAGTTCGCTTTGTATTAGAGCTAGTCTACTCCCCCGACTTCCCACTATTATTTCTTTTCTCGCCATCAGAATCAACTCCTTGCAGCTTAAAATTACTTAGGTATATACTATATAATTCCTCTTTTAAATTCACATCTTCTCCAGTCAAGTACCTATCAAATACGTCAGAATATACTAAGTTATAAAATATCTCCCTTCGCCTATCTATAGAAGCTACTTCCCTTTTAACCCTTTCACGGATTTCTCCAAGAATTTCTAAATACTCTTCATATTCTTCTGTAAATATCCTTTCAAGCCTTTCTTTTATCCTTCTAGAAAGCATGGGACTTTTTCCATCGGTAGATATACATATATTTAAATGCCCCCGATTAATTTTAGCGGGAACAATAAAATCACACATTTCTCCTTCATCTACTACATTTAGGAGTATTCCCTTTTCCCTACACTCATTGAGGCAGATTTTATTTGTTTCCCTATCATCGGTAGCAGCATAAACTAAATAACTCCCATCTAAATCTCCATAGATATACTTTCTATCTAATAGGGCTATTTTCTTTTCTCTATAAAGTTGAGCAAGCTTATCAGTAATGAGAGGGCTTATTACGGTAACTACAGCCCCATGTTCTAACAGGGCTATTACCTTTCTTTCTGCAACCTTGCCCCCACCTATGACTTTACATTTTTTTCCCCTTATGTCTAGCATAATTGGATAATATTTATTCACGGGCTTCTCCCACCTTGTCAATTAATTCATCTATATTATCAAAAGTAGTTTTCTCCTTAGCTTGAGGTCTAGATATAAGTACAACTGATATGCCCCTCTCCTTTGCAGCTTCAAGCTTCTGCTCAGTTCCTCCAACCTTACCACTGTCCTTTGTTACAAGTATATCTATGGCATATTTCTTTATAATTTCAATATTTATCCCTTTGGAAAAGGGTCCTTGCATTGCTATTATGTTAGATGGTTTAAACCCTAATGCTTCACATTTTTCTATAACATCACTAGTAGGTAGAATTCTTGGATACAGCCTATGGGTAGAAATCCTATTCACAAAAATATCAAGGGTCTTACTTCCCGTAGTCAATAGGACATTCCCCTCTTTCTTAGTCAATATTTTTGCAGCTTCATGATAATCTTCTGCCCATTCAATTATATCTAGATACTTATCTAATCCGCTTTCCTTCCTCTGATACCTTATATATTGAATATTTAAGTCTTCACATGCCCTTGAGATATTATGACTTACTCTATCAGCATAGGGATGGGTTGCATCTATGACAAGTCTTATAGGGTTTTCCTCTATTAAACTTATCATTTCAGCGTAACCTAGTCTTCTGCTAATAACCCTTAGGCCGCTTTCCTCTTGGTATAGGGATTTACCATAATCCGTTGCCGTAGTAACTATTAAATCAAATCCTTTATTCCTAAGCCTATATACTATTTCTCTTCCATCCTTTGTACCACTTAAAACTAAAATCATTTAAAATAGCCCCTTGGAGTAATCATTTTATTATTCATCTCATAGGTATTGCTGTTTCCTATAATAACAATAGTAAACATATCTATTTGATACTTGAGCATATTTTCTAGGTTTGTAATGAGGATATCTTCATCCTTACGCTTTGCATTCCTAACTATTCCAACGGGGGTTGAAGCTCCTCTATACTTCATAATTATTTCTCTAGCTTCAATAATTTGATTCACCCTACCTTTACTTCTGGGATTATACAAGGCAATGATAAAGTCCCCATCAGCGGCACAAGCAATCCTCTTTTTTATTACATCCCAATCCGTAAGCAAATCACTAAGTGAAATCACCGCATAATCATGCATAAGGGGTGCTCCTAGGGAAGCGGCGGCGGCATTAGCTGCTGTAATTCCTGGAACTACTTCAACCTCTATGGAACTCTTTCTTTTTTGAACTAATTCTAGAATTACTCCAGCCATTCCATAGACTCCTGGGTCTCCGCTACTTACTATTGATACTACTTTCCCCTTCTCAGCCTCATCTATGGTAAGTTCACATCTTTCTACTTCCTTTTTCATACCAGAATTTACAACTACTTTACCCTTAATAAGGTCCTCAATTAAATTTATATAGGTTTTATATCCTATTATGACTTCAGATTTTTCAATAGCCCTTAGGGCCATTAAACTCATTTGCTCTCTATTGCCTGGTCCAATGCCAATTACATATATTTTCCCACCTATACTCATTCTTTCCCCTGCCTTTTATTATTTTTTATAACATATAGGAAATTATAAAGCCCCTAGACTCCAAACAACTTTTATAATTTTCCTGCATACCTTTCAAAAAAGTCAACCTTGAGAATCTTTATAAGGAACTTTTTTACAAGATGCATCTAGTAATCCGAAGAGTTCCTTAGTAATTTTGGCATATAATTCTCCCTGCCTATCTTCTCCTGCTCTTTTCAATTCATGTAGTGGACCCTTTAATATCTTTTTAACTAAACTTTTGGTAAAAAGTCTTATCTGATTTTGGTCCTTTTCTTCTAAGTGGTTAAACTTCCTTAAAAAATCATCCAACTCTTTATCTACCATTGATGAGCTATACTCCTCTAGTTCTTTAATAATAGGAAATACTGGCAAGCAATTGTACCAGTTTTCAAATTTTATGCAATCCTCAATAATAATCTGAGAAGCAATCTTTGCAGCTATCAGCCTTGATTTAAGATTTTCCTCGGCTACACTCTTAAGTTCGTCAAGCTCATAAAGACATACTCCGTCTACTCTCTTTATTTCCGGGTCAACATCCCTAGGAAGGGCTATATCAATAATGCAAAGTTCATTTTTACTATCGTAGCTTTTAAGAAATTTTTCCTTCGATAAAACATAATGGGGTGCACTGGTTGAGCTAATAATAATATCTACATAGGAAATCATTTTATACCTGTCCTTAAAATCAATAACTCCTACTTCTTTATATCTTTTTGACAAATCTACTGAATGTCCCTTTGTTCGATTTGTAACGTATATCTCCTTTGTCCCTTTATAAATGAGATTTTCAATGGCAATCCTACTCATTTTCCCAACACCGATAACTAGCACTTTTTTGCTTTTCAAATCTTTAAATTTCTTCTCTATAAACTTGACAGCTATGGTGCTTATCGAGAGGGATCCTTCAGATATTTTTGTCCTTCTCTTTATTTTTTTCGCTGTTGTTATAGCCTCTCGAAATAACTTGTTTAAAATAGGTCCCGTTGATTTCCGTTCCATTGAATATAGGTGGGCATCTCTAAGCTGTCCCAGTATCTGGTCTTCCCCAAGGACTAAAGAGTCCAATCCAGCAGCTACATTAAAAACATGTTTAACTGCATCATCGGAAGATAGGGTGATGAAGTAGCTTTCAATGGCCTTACGGTGTAAATCGAAGAAACTTTGATAAAAACGCTTTAGCTCCTCTATACCCTTGTTTATGTCCTTGGTTACAGCAATTATTTCACTCCTATTACAGGTAGAGATTATTACACATTCCTGAATAAAATGGGTTCTATTTATTGTTTCATATGCCCTTATCCTTGTATTTTTAGTAAAGGAAACCTGCTCTCTCACATGAATAGGGGCTTTTTTATAGTTTAATCCAACTACTATAACATCCATTTAAACTCCACCTTCTTCTACAATAGCTATTGTAATCCCATCATATTTGCTCTTTTCTAAGATTAAATTACCATTACTTGAAGATATAAGGGCCACCGGTTCCGCCACAGCACCAACACCTATAGACTTTTTAACAAAATCCGATGTTTTAAATCTATCCTCTATACTTTTTATATCCTCCCTAGGTACGATTATTATAGGAACTTTAAAATAATCAGCCGTATCCAGTATCCCCTTTTCATCCTTTTTTACATCGATAGTAGCTATATGTTTTATAGATAATTCACTTTTATTTACCTTATCCAGTGAAATTCTCACAGCCCTTATAATCTCTTCCTCTGTTTTACCTTTTTTGCATCCAATACCTATAATAATATTTCTAGGCCTTAAAAGTACTGTATCTACTTTATTAGTGATAGCTCCATTCTCGTTAGTGATCTGCATAATCCCTTTTAACCCTTCTATGTCACTATTATTATTTATAACTACAACATTATGGGGTAGTTTCATCTTGAGATGATTTCTACTAAGTATGCCTACCCTTTCACCGTTAACTATATGGGCTGTTATCTTTGTTGCATCCTTAAGGTTTTCTATAATACAGTTTAGCTTTATTGCCAAAGTATCAACAGCTAGACTATTATTTACATCGGAAGCCGTAGTAATTACAGGATTACTATTTAATATCTTGGCAATATCGAGGGTAATTTCATTTGCCCGACCTAAATGTCCAGATAATAAGGATATAACATTTCTTCCCCCTTCGTCCATTACGATAACCGCTGGGTCCTTAGCTTTATTTTCTAGGTGTGGAGCAATAGACCTTACAACTATGCCCGTAGCCATAATAAATATTAGACATTTGTATTCTGAAAATATTGACGAAATTAATTTTCCTATTCCCCCACTGATTTGCCTTATTCTTTCACCCTTTACATCAAATCTATCGTTTATATATAATACAGAGTCTCTATACTCATTTAACAACTTAAGCCCAAGCTCCATGCCACCCCTTGTAAGAGTAATTATAGCCCTATTCATTCTCTGCTTTTCTGTACCCATGGCTGAAGTTTTTATCGTATAGTTTTGAAAGCTCATATTTATCACCTAAGAAATCTCCCACTAGTATTTGGGCAGTCTTTTTGATACCTGCTTCCTTGACCTGCTTAGCTATATTTTCTAAGGTTCCAATAACAATCTTCTCATCCTTCCAGGATGCTTTTTGAATGACAGCAACTGGAGTATCAATAGGATAGCTGGTTAATAGTCTCTTGACAAGTTCCGCTATCATATGAACGGAAAGAAATAGGCACATGGTCGCTCTATGCTTGGCTAGGGCTTCTATAGCCTCCCTTTCAGGTACAGGTGTTCTTCCTTCCATTCTAGTCAGTATGATGGTTTGAGTAATGCCTGGTAAAGTAAATTCCTTTTTTATTGCAGCAGCTGAAGCTACAAAGGAGCTCACCCCAGGTATCACCTCATATTCAATTCCCTTTTCCTCTAATATATCCATCTGTTCTCTTATAGCCCCATATATACTTGGATCACCGGTATGAACCCTGGCTATAAGTTTTCCAGATTTTATGCCCCTTTCCATAACCTCTATGACCTCATCTAATGTCATGGATGCACTGTTGTGAACCTCTGAAGCCTCTTTTCTATTCTCAATTACTTCTTTGTTTACCAGTGATCCTGCATAAATTATTATATCGGCCTGAGCTATTATTTTTCCACCCTTTACAGTAATTAGCTCAGGGTCTCCTGGTCCTGCACCTATAAAGTATACCTTCATCCTATCCCTCATTTCTTTTACCTTCTAGCCGATACTATATATATTGGATTTAGTCCTTCCATCAGAGTGTAATTTCCTAGGCTCTTCCCCTTGGCAACGGACATTAACGTAACATCAACATCCCTATATTCTAACTCCTTTAGTATATTTGCCGATTGATACAACGTCTCAATCGCTATGGAGTTTATCACCACAATACCTTCCCCATTTAGTTTTTCTTTACATAGTATTAGAATTTCTTTAAGCTCTCCTCCACTCCCACCAACAAAGACCCTATCAAAGGCTTCCATATTCCTTAAGGTTTCTACAGCCCTACCGTGAATAATCTTAATATTATTAACATTAAAGCTTTCAGCATTTTGTTTAATGAGCTGGACTCCCTCTGGATTCTTTTCTATAGCAGTCACCTTGCCTAAGGTACAAATCAATGCGGCTTCAATTGATACTGATCCCGTACCAGCACCAATATCCACCACATGGAGGTCATTTTTTAGTCTTAATTTAGATATAGTCAAGGCCCTTACTTCTTCCTTAGTCATAGGAACCTTTCCTCTTATGAACATATTATCGGGAATACCAGGGGTATTAAATTTCCAATTATTCATAGTTCTCAATCACCACCACTGACATACCTATTTCCTCCATTTTCACTATCTCTTTAGGAAAGTCAATAATAATTCTTTCATTCCCATAGGATAAATTTTCTCCCACAATCATTTTGACATTTTCCATTCCTTGATTTATAAAAGTTTCAGCAATCCTTGAGGGAGAATTTTTATTATCAGTAAGTAAAATAATACTCTTATACTTTCCTACAAGACTAACTATATCTAGTTCCCTACCGTGGACACTACCCACAAAGGAATTATGCCAAGTTTTTTTAATCTTAGCCATTAAATATTGATAGGAGCTTATTCCCGGTATTACTTCCATTTCATGGGGATTAAAATGCTTTTTTAAGTACTCTAGCATACTATAAAAACCCGTATCACCGGATAAAAGTAAAGATATTTTTTTTTCATACCTATTCTCTTTTATATATTCAATAATTTTGCTTAATTTACAATCTATATAGATTAATTCTTTCCCCCGCCCTTGAAAGTCAGATAAAATTCTTTTGCCCCCTATTAAAACGTCACTCTCATCAATAATTTTCAAGGCAATTGGTAGAATATAGTCTCTATGTCCAGGCCCCATACCTAAAATATTAATTTTATTCATTAAAATTCCTCCAAAATGGTCTTCGCTTTCTCCCCTACTGCCAAAAGTCCCCTATTCATAGAAAACATTATTACTCCCACTTCTAATTCACCGTAGGTATAAGCTAAACATCTTTCTTCAGCCTTTTCACACAATATATTATATACTTGACCATAGCCATATTCATCTACTATATCTACTATGCCTTCGGTGGTAAGACATTCAAAGATTTTCTTAACCATTTCATGGGGAGCACCTAATAATGCTAGGTTTGCTGCAATAATTTCAATTCTTCCATCGGCTACTTTACTATGGGTGTTAAAGATACCTCCTGCCACCTTAACCAGCTTTCCAATATGACCAATTATCAGTACTTTTTTTATTTTTTCTTCAATACACTTATTTAGCATAAATCCAATAAAATTACTGATTTTTATTATTTTAGATTTATCTATTCCAAAGAGCTTCTGGGCCTTCTCCTGCCCATAGTTACCTGGAACTAAAACTATTTTATCAGCTTTACCCTTTACAGCCACCCTAAGTTCAATGGCTAACGATTCTTGTAGTGCTTCCCGTGACATAGGTTCCACTATCCCACTTGTCCCTAGTATAGATATTCCTCCTAGAATTCCAAGGCGAGGATTAAAGGTTTTTTGTGCAAGTTTTTTACCCTCGGGTACAATTATTGTAACAATTGCTCCCTTACCCTCTGGTAAAACCTTAGAAATCTCATTTATAATCATTTTGCGGGGTACTGGATTTATTGCAGGCTCACCTATAGGAACATATAAACCGGGCTTTGTTACATGTCCTACTCCTTCTCCACCTCTAATCTTTATAATAGGGGTATCGATAAGCTCAACTGACGCACCTATTAAAGCTCCATCGGTTACATCGGGGTCATCTCCTGCATCCTTTCTGACAAAGCAAGTTGCAGACTTCCCGAGTCCTTCAATTACAGGATTAAGTACATCTAAGGTCAATTCCCAACCCTTTGGCGTATCTATATTTATCTTCTTTATAATTTTATTTTCAACTATTATAGAAACAGCAGCTTTAGAAGCGGCTGCAGCACAGGAACCAGTAGTGTATCCATATCTCATTTTTTTACCGTCTTTTACAACGTATTTTTCAAACATTTTTTTCCCTCTTTTTCTATAAACCACTAAAATATTTTATGTGAAATTAGAAAAATTTTAGCTGCTCTCTTGAGGATAGATTACTTTGCTTTTAATGCCTACATATAGATGAGTGACTAACAAATTTAATAAGCGAAAGCAGACTCTGAGGTTTCCTTTAGAGCGATTTTTATAAATCTGTTTTACCTTTTATTATCTACTTAAAAACATATTTATAGCATGAGCCTAAAGGATCCTCAGTGGCTGATTGAGTACGTTAATATTCTCTATCACTAATCTATATCTAGAACAGCTAACGTCTCGTAGCTATGGGCTATATCATATACAGTATGGCATTAACTATTGCAGCAGCTACGTTGCTTCCTCCCTTTCTGCCCCTTGTGAGAATATAGGGAATGTCAAGCTTTAAAAGCTCCTCCTTTGATTCAGCAGCACCTACGAAGCCTACGGGAACACCAACAATCAATGATGGGCTTGCATTACCTTCCTTTATTTGCTCCATTAGTTCAAAAAGGGCCGTTGGTGCATTGCCAATGACGAAAATCCCATCGGGGTTTTCCTTTACGGCTTTTCTCATGGCTACCATGGATCTGGTAATCCCCTCTTTTTTAGCTTTCAATGCTACCTCTTCATGGGAAACATAGTTTAAAACCTCACCACCGAACTGAGCCAATCTCCTCTTATTTATACCAGATAATGCCATCCTAGTATCCGTATAGATATTTTTTCCAGCTTTGATTGCCTCTTTAGCCCTTTCAATAGCTTCATCATTAATTATAGTAATATCAGCAAAACCAAAGTCAGCAGTAGTATGGATAATTCTTTTAATTACCTTACCTATATCCTCGGGAAAGGTTTTATCACCTAGTTCCTCGGTTATTATTTCAAAACTTCTTTCTTCAATTTCATGGGGATTTGTTATATAACTTTCCATAATACCTCTCCTTCTTCTCCCATAGTTCTAACTCCACCTTTAATCACATTTACAATATACATTTTAACATAATATTCAGTAATTCTTTCCTTTAACAGGATATGCCTTAATCTTTCTACATCTAAATATTTCTCATCATACAATATTCCAACAACGGTACCACTATGGGCTACATTTATGCCATAGGCCCCTAGTCTATTGGATAAATCTATAATTTCATTGAGTTTTGGCTTAAATAGTATTTTCTGATTGGCTAATGAACTTATAGTTACGGCTTCTCCTAAAAGCTTTTTATCCTTTCTTTTACAAGCTAAAGAAAATTTTTCATAGGCCCTTTCTATTTCCTTCTTATTTTCATATCTAATTTTTGAATAATCTTTTTTTCTAAACTCCTCGGTCCTCACTATGCTATCCATCTCTAAAACCAATACCTTCATCCTTAAATTCCAATCATGCTTTTCAATAATCCTTCCTTTAATATGGTCAAAAAGAGTTAATCTATGGAAAATAGTACTATCTGTAGGCTCAATTTTACAGCATAACTCCCCTAGTATATCAGGATTTAATTCTTGTCCTAAAAGTTTTGCAGTAGCCGTTATAGTAGCTGCAATATCGGCTGTACTACTGGCCATCCCCTTTGCTACAGGAATATCAGAACTTATCTGCAGGGAAACATTTTCCATATAGTGATCAGGCACATTAAAGTACTCAAAGGTCTTTCTAAGGGCTAATATACTCTTCTTCTTATTATCGGTTTTTATTTTCCCCTTCTTTGTTTCCTCTAAAGTCACTTCTGAATATTTATCTATAGGTAGGGATATAAGCTTTTCTCCATCTCCTATTATACCTTGAATTAGCTCTCCACAGGAGGCAGGACATTTAACTTTAACCTTCATGAAAATACCTCACTCAACACACCTATTAATTTTTCGTTAGATTCCCTATCCTTTATGGCTACTCTAAAATACGATTTATCTAGATTCACGTAGTTATCACACTCTCTTATTAAGATTTTTCTATTTATCAGTTCTTCCTTTAAATTTATTGTCTTATCAATCATCCTAAAGAAGATATAATTTGCTTGGGGTCTATATACACTAAGGGCCTTAAATCCCCTAAGTTTTTCATACATATACGCCCTTTCTATTTTGAAGAATTCTTTACTCTTTCTTATATATTCATTATCCTTAAGTAAAACTTCCGCCGACATGGAGGCGAAGCAATTTATGGTCCAGGGCTCTTTTCTGCTTAAAATAATTTCTTTTATTTCTCCATTGGACATAAGTCCATAGCCTAACCTTAAACCTGGTATTGCAAAAAATTTAGTCAGAGCCCTAATTATGAAAAGATTGGGAAAATCATCTAAGTAGTCTATTAAACTATTAGCTCCTTCATCATCTAAAAATTCTATAAACGCTTCATCAATCATAAGATTTATTCCCTTTGTCCTACATTCTATTAATATTTCAACTAATACTTCTCTTTCAACAATCTGTCCCGTTGGGTTGTTTGGATTACATAGAATTATAAAATCTATGTCATGGGTTAATTCTTTTAAAAAGTCCTTTTTATCTACTTTGAAATAATTACTTTCATCTAAAAAATGATATTTTATATCACTTCCAACTCTCTTCAAAGCCCGTTCATACTCTAGAAAGGTTGGGGCCAATAGAAGTGTCCTCTTAGGCTCTAAGGCTTGAATAATTTGAAAAATTATCTCAGTAGCACCATTTCCAGGCAGTACATAGTCTTTATCAATATTATTATATTTAGCTATGCTCCATATTAAGTCCCTATAGTCGGGGTCAGGATAGTTTTCAATCACATCTATATTTGAGATTATTGTTGCCTTAAGCACATTAGGAATCCCGAAGGGATTTATATTTGCACTATAGTCCAAAATTTCCCCTTCCTTTAATCCATACTTTTTAGCTGCTTCGTATATGTTTCCCCCATGCTTTACTTTCAATTTCATCTCCCCTTTTTAGACCAAAGGGATTGAAAGCCCTTTGATAATTACAGGTTTTCATATCATTTTTTTAGGTTTTGAAGGTCAAAGTTTTACTTTGTAGAGTTAAATTTATAGTTAATGTGTTAGATTAGCTATTCCCATCTTCGCTGGAATAACTGAGCTTTAGAATTAAAGTTAAGGATTAACTTTAGCCTTCTATAGATATTCCCTTTTATATAATCTAATATTTTCAAAGAAAAAATGTAGAAAGTTTCATTGTTTTCTTTAAAATATTCATCATAACTTAAGATTAATGGATTAATTTTATATAATTATATCTAAGAAATATTTTATGATTCCAAACAGGGAAACTCCTAAAAATGAGGTTCCATACATTATTCTTATTGTTCTATTTATGTCCTTAACTTCTATATCTCGGATTTTTTCTCCTATGGTTGGCTTATAAACAGGCTTTCCAAAGTAGGTACTTGTTCCTCCAAGCTGAATATTGAGGGCACCTGCAACAGCAGCTTCTGGATAACCAGCATTTGGGCTGCTGTGATTTTTTCTGTCTCTGATTAAAATATTTAAAGAGTTTTTCGTATTGTATCCTAAGAATATGGTTGATAATATAATCAAAATTGCAGTTAATCTAGCTGGGATAAAGTTAGCTATATCATCAATTTTAGCCGACGCCCATCCAAAATCCCTATATTTATCATTTTTATATCCAACCATAGAATCCAATGTGTTTACAGCTTTATAGGCCATGCCTAATGGAGCTCCGCCAATAAAAATATAAAATAGTGGTGCAATAATACCGTCGGATATGTTTTCAGCAATCGTTTCAACCGTAGCCCTTGTAATCCCATCTTTCTGTAAGTCCTGGGTATCTCTACCCACTATATAGGATACAAACTTCCTAGCCTGGGAAAGATTATTCTCCTTCAAAGGGTAATAGACTTTTTGGCTCTCCTTCGCTAAACTCTTGGTAGCTAATATCTGAAAAACCATAAAGGTTTGTAAAGCTTTTGATAGATAAGGATTATACACTTTAGCTATAGATAGTATTGCCGAGGCAATAAAATAGGTACCAGTTATTATGACTACAGCTAATACGACCCCTCCTAGCCTAGCTTTCCTATCCCTATTAAAATACCCTCTCAATAATCCTTCAAGCTTACTAATAGCCTTACCTATAAATCTAATAGGATGGGGCATCCAGTAGGGATCACCAAAGACTAAATCTAAAAAGTATCCTATGAAAATAAATTCCATGATCAATCACCATTTATAATTTCATATATTTTTTCTACATCTATGCTATTTCTAACAATTTTAGCCAACTTCTGATATTCTCCCTCTTTAAACTCTTCAAAACTTTGAATACTACTTTCTATTTTTCCTAGACCCTTTAGCTCTCTGACCTTATTTAAGATTTCTCTGGTGAAGCTAATATTATCAAAGATTCCATGGATATAAGTTCCTAGCACATTCCCTTCCTTATTTATTGCACCATCAAAAACTTCAACTGTATCTTCAAGCCTTTTTGTTATTTTTATGAAGGGGGAAGTATCATCTAAAATCTTTGTCTGCCCCATATGAATTTCATAGCCTAAAAGGTTATGGGATTTTATATCCTTTAAGATTCCATTGTTTACTTTAAGAACTTCACCTTTAATCTGTGTTGTGGTTTTATTTTTTTCAAAAAGTGTCTCAGTGTTTAGAAGACCCAATCCGTTTATTTCATCTATTCCGCTCTCCGTACCATGGGGGTCCTTAATTACTCTACCTAATATCTGATAACCACCACAAATTCCAACTATCATTTTACCAGCTTTATGCAGCTTTAATATCTGCTCTTCAAGGCCGGAGTTTCTAAGGTATATTAAATCTTCAATTGTATTTTTCGAGCCTGGAATGATTAGGATATCGGGATTTTCTATACTTTCTCCCCTCATAACGTATCTTAAATTTACATCATCCTGGGTTTCTAATACATTAAAATCAGTAAAATTGGAGACATGGGGCAAATATAGAACCTCTACATTAATTTCTCCATCATCCCGCTCTCTTTTCCTAAATCTCTCCGCAAGGCTATCTTCATCCTCTATTTGAACATGCATATAGGGAACCACCCCTAAAACAGGAATATTGATTAAATCCTCTATCATTTTTATTCCCGGGTTAAGTATTTCCACATCTCCTCTAAACTTGTTGATTATTATACCTTTCACTCTCTTCCTTTCTTCTTCCTCTAGAAGCATAATAGTTCCATAAATAGATGCAAAAACCCCACCACGGTCTATATCTCCAACTATTATTACAGGAGAATCGGAGATTTCTGCCATACCCATATTTACTAAATCATTTTCTCTAAGATTTATTTCTGCTGGGCTGCCTGCTCCCTCCAGTACAACTATGTCATGGCTGAAGGAAAGCTTTTCATATGCTTCTTTAATTAAACCCTTGAGTTTAGGCTTAAAATTATGATATTCCATGGCAGAAAGATTGTCGTAAACCTTACCATTTAATATAACTTGACATTTTTTATCTGTAGTTGGTTTCAGTAATATTGGATTCATTAAAACTGAGGGTTTCCGACCACTTGCCTCGGCTTGTACCACTTGTGCCCGTCCCATTTCTAAGCCCTCTTCAGTTATAAAAGAATTTAGTGCCATATTTTGAGATTTAAAGGGTGCTACCCTATATCCATCTTCTTTAAATATTCTACAGAGTGCGGCAGTTAAAATGCTTTTCCCAACAGAAGATGCTGTTCCTTGAAGCATCAGTGACTTATTTTTCATCTTCAACACATCCTTTTTCTTTGAATAGACTACAATTTTTTATAAAATTTGTTGCCAAATCCTTATTGGAGTAAAAATGGATATGGGCATAGGCCCCTAATGTATTATTTTTTATGAATCCACATTGCCATGAGTTTTGAAGCTTATTTTCCCTTATTTTTTCTACTCTATAGCCGCAATCCCCTTCATCCATATGATTTAATTTTGATCTATGGAATTCGTGGGCCTTTACTAAATCTGAACCTTGAGATATGACACAGGGTTTATTTATGTTTACATGAACATAACCAAATCTGTGAAGCCTCTTTGTCATAGTGGCTTCTCCATCAAAAACACCAACCATCTCAAACTTTTTGCCTTCAAAGTTTATAATGGAATTTGTTAGATACATCAGACCCCCACATTCAGCATATATGGGCATTCCTTTTAAGGATTGCTCCTTGATTATCCTTCTCATTTCCCTATTTTCTTCTAGTTCTTTTGCAAAAACCTCTGGAAAACCTCCTCCTAAATATAAACCATGTATATTAGGGGGAAGCTCTTTATCCTTTAAAGGACTAAAGTACACTAAATTCCCTCCAAGTTCCTTAAGTAAATCCAGGTTATCCTCATAATAAAAGTTAAAGGCTTTGTCCAGTGCAACTCCAATATTTACACTTTTTTCTACATAAGTATTGCTTTTGACTTCTATATTTAATGGGGCTGTCCCATAGGCCAGCTTTAAAATGCCATCTATGTCTATTGTTTCTTCTACCATACTAGCAAGCTCATCTAATCTCCTCTCAAGGTCTTCTACCTCTACACTGGGAACTAATCCCAAATGCCTGCTTTCCAGTTTGATATTTGAATTTTTCTTTAAGTATCCGAGACACTTAATTCCTGTATCTCTCTCAACGACCTTTTTAATTATCTCGTAATGCTTTTCTCCCGATACGTTATTCACTATAACTCCTTTTATTTCTACTTTTGTATCATACATCTTAAATCCAAGAACCTCTGCTGCAGCACTAGATGACATTCCTCTGCCATTAATAACTAAAATAACTGGTATATTCAAGATTTTAGACACATGGGCTGTACTCCCCATGTCCTTTTCTGTTCCAAAGCCATCATATAGGCCCATAACTCCTTCAACCACAGCTATTTTTCTACTACACGAATTTTTTATAAATAATTCCCTTAGGATTTCTTCATCAATCATCCAACTATCTAAATTTCTCGATTTATTTCCAGTTACGAAGCTATGAAAGGCAGGATCTATATAATCCGGTCCTACTTTAAAGGGCTGAACATCACATCCTCTTAAAACCAGTGCCCTCATTATACCTGTAGATATGGTTGTTTTTCCTACTCCACTTTGGGTTCCAGCTATTATAAACCTTGGTAAATTCATCTATATCACCTATTCCTTTTTTGTTGTAGGTTACATGCTGTAAGCTCTAAATTTTATAATCTTTCCTTGAGCTTTATATAGTAAAAACTTCAATCTAATTTTTATTTCATATAAAAATCCTGACCCTTTAGAGTCAGGATAGAATACATGATATTGATATGTATACTCCCTTCCCTCCGAAGGTAGTTTACTAATGGCTTATAATAGGCAGGTCTCCTGACTTGTGAATCTACTTACTCCCAAACCCTTCCCCAAACATATAGATTGAGTGGTTTTTTTGGTTTCATCATCACTTACAGTAGCGGGGGCTGTAACGGACTTTCACCGTCTTCCCTTTTAAGTTGCTTCACACCTATTAAAAGTTATTAAATTCCCTATATAAATCTATTTTATCAGAATAGTCAACCTTTAACAACATACTATGTGGAGATTATTAGTTTATTTATATAGAACTCTAGTGTCAATATAAGGCCATAAAGAGAAGGAAAAAGAAATATGGAATAGTAATATACTTTAGCTAGTTCATTTCAATTTATCTCTTCACTTAATCCTCCCTTTTATTTTTAAGTAAACTTACTACATTTACAGCTCAGCTCTATAGATTAATTATCCGTAAGCCTTCCTACAGCATCTGAACGACATTGTTGACAATGCCTCATTTGTTTTAAATAGGCTTCACACTTTCTACGAATCATAAAGAGCTCTCTATTATTGATTACTGGATAATTTGCAAAATGACTTCCTTTAACAGGTATATGGGGTATTATATTTGTCATAAAAGCCCCACACTCCTTTACCCTTTTTACGACTTCTTCAACGTGATATTCATTTACATTTTTTATCACAACTATATTTACTTTACATAAAGTCCCCTTTGAAGCTAGGTATTTTAATCCCTCAAACTGATTATTAATAAGGAGACTGGAAGCATCTTTACCCTTTAATATTTTTCCATTATAGTTTACTTGTCTGTATATTTTTGACCCAATCAAGGGATTAACAGTATTAATTGTTATCGTTATATGCCTTAGCCCTAACGAAATAATCTTTTCTCCATAGTTTGGAAGCATTAGTCCATTTGTTGATAAGCAAAATGTAACCTCTGGGTCATATTCCTTAATAAGCTCAATAGATCTTATGGTTTCTTCAAAATTGGCTAGTGCATCTCCTGGTCCCGCTATTCCAATAACAGATAGGTTTTCAACCCTTTTCTTCGCAAGCTTATATCTCTCAAGTGCCTCCTCTGGAGCTAAGACTATACTTGTTACTCCTGGGCGACATTCATTGGCACAGTCAAACTTTCTGTCACAGTAGTTACATCTGATATTACATCTAGGTGCCACCGGAATATGGATTCTCCCATAATTTCTAGCCTTTTCATTGTAACAAGGGTGATTATTTAGCATATTTATAAAATTATCCCCTTTCTATTGTAATTCTTATCTTTTAGGATTTTAACTGTTCTATGGAGTTCTAAAATCTACCTTTATAAAAAATTATTTTCGTTATTTTATGTTTCTAAAAGTTGAGTATATATGGTTATGGTACATTGGAATTTAAAATAAATTTTACTGAAATAATGAACTCTTCTACATTCTTTTGGTAAAATTTATTAATCCTTAAAGTAACATTACTATAGTTATTGATTTATTCCAATAAGCACTGGGAAATCATCCATGAATTGAATCCTAGCTATTCCACAATTTTCGATTTTAAACTTCCAGTATCCTTCAATACTACCACATATTCGCTGGGATAGAATGCTTCTAATAACTCCCGAATGGGCAACAATAAGTATTTTTTTCTCATGATAATCTTCAATTATTTTATTAAACACATTATTTACTCTCTTATGCATCTGAAGCAGACTTTCACCTTCAGGTATCTTAAAGCCAATATAATCCTCCCTCCACATCTTCTCCTCCTCATAAAACTCCCTACAGATATCCTTATAGCTAAGACCCTCCCATTTACCAAAGTGTATTTCCTTTAACTCCGATTCTTGAATAATTCTTTTATCATGGAATCTATTTATAATCTCAGCAGTCACTAAACATCTATCAAGATTGCTGCTTATAATTAAATCAATTCTTTCATCGGCTAATTTCTTGCTAACAGCTTGGGCTTGAATGATGCCCTTAGGGGTGAGGGGTGAATCTGACCAACCACAGTATACACCCTTTTCATTCATTTCTGACTCTCCATGCCTTACAAAAATTACTTCTGACATATGTAAGCTCCTAACTATTATAAATTAAGATTTTACTCTCGGTATAATATTGGGATTAAGAATTATGACCTTAGTCTCCTTATTCAAAGATAATTCAAAAATTTATTGATATTTTAAAAATTGCTTTTCTTTATGGGAACATTAGGATTACTAATAGAAGATAAAGCAGCTCAGATAGTTCGCATAATGCACCTATGGTGTCTCCAGTCATCCCATCTATTTTATATGTCATATACCTTACATACAGTATTGTAAATAATAATAGCAATATAGCAACTACAATTAATTTTATATATATTAGGGAGATTATTATAGCTATAATAAGGGCTACAATAAATTGTCTCTTGTCTACCTTTCCAATAAAGAGATTTCCCATTCCCTGTTTCCTTGCTGGTTTAGCTAATCTAAAGGCAAGTACCATATTTAGCCTTGAAAACACAGGCATTAAAAGTAAAATCGAATAAATAATAGGAACAGCGAAACTATTTATTAAAACCAGCTTTAATATTAGGGATATAAATAAAGCCAAAGCCCCATTAGTTCCCAATCTACTGTCCCTCATTATCTCCAAAATCCTATCCTTAGACCTATTACTATATATTCCATCAAAGGTATCAGCTAATCCGTCGAGATGAAGACCTCCAGTAATAAGTATTTCTATTATGATAGCAAATACAGCCCCCAGCATCCTACCAGATAATTTAAATCCTATATAATATGCAGAAACTACAAACATGCCTATAATAAATCCTACAAGGGGAAAATATATAACTCCTCGAAAAAAGTCTTCTTCATCTACCTTGAGATTGATATTTATAGGTATTCTAGTTAAAAATTGAAGTATAATCACAAACTCTTTCATCATTAGTTTCTCCTCTATTTAATCTTCATTGGTATACCTGAAACAGTAAAGTAAACTTCATCTGCCTTACCAGCAATAAATTGATTAACTCTACCGGCTATATCCCTAAAAATCCTGGATAATCTATTTTCAGGTACGATTCCCATACCTAATTCATTGGTCACTAAGACACATCTTATCTTAGTATCTCTTATTTTTTTTATAAGTAAATCTATTTGTTCTGTTATATCAACTTCTATTTTATCAATTTTTTCTCTACTAACAGTATCCCAATCTATATTATCATTTTCAAACATTAGATTTGTAACTAATATTGTTATACAGTCAAGTAAAATAATATCATATCTTTGACCTATCTCTTCTATATATTTGTATACATCCCTGTGGATTTCATAGGTTTTCCAACTTTCTGGTCTTGATACCCTATGTTTTTCTATTCTATCCTTCATGCCCTCATCAAAGGGAATAGCTGTGGCTATATAGGCTACTCTTTTTCCCAAGTCAGATACTAGCTTTTCTGCAAAGGAGCTTTTACCACTTCTTGCCCCCCCTGTCACTAGAGTTATTTGGGAGCCTTCATTATTGAGCTTATATCCTCCATCACCCGTCATAAAACTTTCCTCCATCTAAAAAAATGATGCCCCATTCTCAGGACATCTTTATTATATAAATAAATATTCATTAAATCAACAGTATCAAATCACTTCACCTTAACGGCAGTTCCATATACCAATAATTCTGCTGCTCCCTGCATTATAGCTGATGTAGCAAATCTAATATTAACTATAGCATTAGCTCCCTTACTTTCAGCGTCTTCAATCATCCTCTTAATTGCGATTTGTCTTGCCTGCTCTAGCATTTTTGTATATTCATTAATTTCCCCACCAACTATTGTCTTTAACCCTGCTAAAATATCCTTTCCAATATGCTTCGACTGAATAGTGCTTCCTCTAACCATTCCAAATACTTCAATAATTTCTTGACCATGTATCTCGTTAGTATTTACTAAGATCATCTTCTTCAATTCCCTCCCTCTCTCTTTAACAATTATTAAATTGTCAATAGCCATATCTACACCCATTATAATTACCAATAAAACAGTTTTTATCGAAAAAATATCTTATTGATTATAAAAAAGAGCTGCCACCCTTTATAGCAACTCTACTCAATTAACTAAACAAATTACATAATTCACTTTCATAGATAAATAACATTAAGACTTAGGATAAATTCCCACATGTAGTTTCACCAAATCGCAACTGTAAAATTTTCTATACAATAGATATTAAGCATTTTCTACAGCTTTTTGGTGAATTTTATATTGATTACGGGCCGTACTCCACTGATCCCTAGCTTTTAATTCAATATGTCTTTTTTTCTTAATCTGTGGATTACTTAAGGCTTTATCAAACCACATTATGGACTCCCTATAATTATCTATTCTTCTATTAAGTTCTCCAAGTAAATAAAGTATTGTTACTTCATCGTATTCATCATCATTTATCCTTTCTCCAGTAAATGCTTCCTTAAATGAATTTATTGTGAAATGGATAAATTTGTTTTCTTCACTTTTCTCTCCTTTATATCTATAAAACCATGATAATCTCAAGCAAATCTTTCCTATGATACTGTTTTTATCCTTTAGAATATTGCTGCACAACAACGCTAACTTATATGTCTCGATGGCTTCCTGAAGCCCTCTTTTTCCTCCATATCCCCTTGGATACCATTTTGAAGTAATTATATTTAGGATTTTTTTTCTATTTTCCTCGGTTACTTTCTTTGAAAAACCACCTTCTAGTCCTGCATAACCACAATTAGCACATATAAAAGCTCCGTAGAATAGTGGGTTTTCTCCTTCATAATAAGGACAAAAATCTTCATCTCTTTTCCCGATTCTTATGGCTGAAGTTTTCATCTTCTTGGTTGTAAACTCTTTTTCACATATTGGGCAAAGGATGGTTCTTTCATACAATTCTTCGTTCATTAATAACACCTCTAATACTAGTTATTTACATCTCGTTCATCTTGACCATTTTCATTATCTTTTCTTTCTTTAGGGGGTTTTTTTGTCCCTTCTTTTATAATCTCTTTTCTAGGCCTATAGTAATCCTTAGAAATTAATCTTTTCTCAATAAATCTATCTCCATCATAAATTGTCATATAAGATGAAACCTTATATCCATCCCTCCCTTTTTCCTCTACTACTTTCTGACCCTTAAACATATCATCATCAAAAACTATGGATGTATCCTTCTTTATTATTTCGTCAATATTACTAGTTAACTTTATCCTTCTATTTGAAAGTTTTTTACCATAAATATTAACCTTCATTTTATTTCCACTAACAATAGACTCTATATAAATTGGAAAATCTAAGGTGTTTTGAAACTTAAAATCTAAAACCCCATAGGAGACAGTTGCATCTAATCCCATTGGTACATATGTAGAAGGTATGGTATGGTTAGCCCTTTCTACAATACCTAGTTCGCTCATTAAGACGCTATTGTATAGGGTACTTGAAACTTGACAAATTCCTCCTCCTATACCATCAACCAGCTTGCCCCTTAAGATTATCTGTGCAATCTGGTACCCATTTTTTATAGTTCTAGGTCCTACAGTTCCATTAAATGAAAATATTTCATTAGGTAAAAGTACAGTTCTATCTATAGCACGGGAAGCTATATTTACGTTGGTACTTCTTCCTTTCAATTTCGTATTAAATTTTGTTGTATAAGAACCTAATAAATCTCCTATGTGACTGAGATTTTCGGCTCTATATTTAGGTACTACAGGTTCTAATGTTAAATCAATGGTTACACTATCATAAAATCCGCTGTTCAATAATGCTTCTGAAATCTTTTTAGCATCCTTTTCCTTATTTAGTCTTAGTCCTAACCTCTCTTCTTCGATAATGAATTTTCCATCTTCCCTTCTAATCTCTGCATCCAAACCCGGTATATTTACTTCATTTTGTATTTTATTTAGTATACTATTTATTTTTTCCATATCTATAGAGGTTTTTAAGGAAACATTATAGGGTCGTTTCAAAAGGGCAATCATTGTTTCTATTCTGTCCAAGTAGGTTCCTCGTCTTCCAATTAAATAGGCATCGTTAACAGCCTTTAAAAAGTCATACTTTAGACCCAACTCTTCCGAATTAAACTCCCATGAGCTTCCATTATACTTAAGTATTAGTTTATCATTATTTAAAGTATCCTTTAAATTAACTTCAACTCTATTATTAGCTTCTATCACTGTAAGTCCACCAATATCAACATTTTCTATAGAAATTCCACTATGAATAGAATTCTTATAAATTATGAATAAAGAAGCTATCGCTGACACAACACTAAAAAAAAGTAGACCTAGAATAATTATTATCACACCTAATATTTTGTTTCTTGTATTCCCTTTATTTTTATTACTTGACATGGCTGCCTCCATAAATAATAATGTCTACTTAAAAATGAAACAAACACTTTAATCTAGGTTTATTAAATAATGAATTCTCTTGATTTTATTTTTCCACAACTTCATATGTAGGTACTACCCTTAATATAATCATTAAAATAAAGTATATTCTCATTTTATTCTTATTCCTTTGGAAACTTTTAAAACTATTAGATAGCAAGCCTCAAGGAATAATACATCTTAAGGTAAAAGTGTACAAACATTCATGCTTTTTAGAAAAATTTACTCTTATAATATAAATATTAATACTATTTAAATAATATACCTGTAAGGAGTTTTGCGATTTAAGGGTATGAAGGGATTATTTATATAGCTTCTTATAAGCTTTATTTCTAAAACAAAATCTAAACTTTTCTAGATAAACTAAGTCTATTATCTCCAAAATATTTCTATGTTATCACCGGTTTTAAGAATATCCGTATAGTTAGCCCTTTCACCATTTAATTTTAATACTAATATTCCATTAGGCTTTTTTATATCAAAGTCAATATAATTAAATATTTCTACAAAGATAGGTTCTTTATTACTACCTTTCAACTTTATAATACTACCATTTACATTGACCTCAATATCATTGGATTCCTTTTCTACCTTAATCTTTTTCAATTCTTCTCTTTGGGCTATTTTCCCAGTCTCAATCTCGATAACATCATCTTTTTTTAATATAAAATCTTCATTCACCAATCTATTATTTACGTAAATCTCATTGTAATTCGCATTAACACTATAGGTTTTCAAGAATTCTCTAATATTGTCAATTCTAACAATATCTATTTTATCCTTATCCTTTAATAAGTAGTCGTTGCTAACTATCTTTCCATTCACACTTACTAATTTAATTAAATTTCTTTTCTCCCCGTTAAAGGTAATCAATTCTTCCATGTTAACAATGTCCTTAAGCTGCAGCACTGCATCTTTACCGTGGGTGGCTTCCTCAATAATAATATTATCACCATTATACAACTTGGTATCTAAACTTGCTGGCTTTCCATTAACATATATCTTAGCAGGTTCTCCATAGTCTCCATGAATAACTTTCCTTTCTCCCTTAACTTCAACAGATATTGATTTTCCCTTCTTAGCAATTAATTTTCTGGCATTAAAACCAACTAGTATTAATGCATCTGAAACTGAAAGTTCCTTGGAGTTGAATAATCTTATGGATTTGCCATTTACGTTAACTTTAAGAAAATCTTGCTCCTTGTCCTTATAGGCAGTATATCCTATACCTAAGGGGGTTATAAACTCTGGTCCCTTAAGTTCATCACATAAAAATTCAAGGTTTTCTAAGGCTTCAGTTCCCCTTAAAACTACACGCTCTTTAGGAATTTCTAACTTTTCAGATAAATATTCTGTGAACTTCGGTATTTGACTGCCTCCACCTATACAGAAAACAGCACTTGGCGATTTTCCATTATACTCAATTACTTTTTCTGCTACTCTTTCACTTAACTCTTTTATTATTTCATCAGTCTTTAAAATTATTTCATCCGTCGATATATCATGCTCCATACCCACTATATCCCTAAATTTATGATAATCCTTACTGGTCAAATCTATCTTAACCTTCTCAGCGGTGATAAAGTCTAAAAGATATGCTTGGGAAATAACTTCAGTTATCTTATCTCCAGCAAAGGAAACCATTGCATAGGATGTAATCGCTCCACCTTTTGTAATAGCAATATCCGAGGTGCCCGCACCAACATCTACCAATGCTAGATTTAAGAGTCTAAACTTAGGGGGAATAGCAATGTTTATTGCTGCTATAGGTTCAAGGGTTAGGCTTGTAACTTCAAGGTCAACATTATGAACTACTGTATATAAGCTATCCACAACAATATGGGGCAAAAAAGTGGCTAAAACTTCTGCTCCAATTCTATTTCCCTTATGCCCCTTAAGATTTCCAATTACGCTTTCATCCAAATAGTAGTTGACAACCGTATATCCAACACAATAATACTTTGATTCTGTATCGCTGCAGGTATTATCTAATTCCTTCTGCGCCATTTGAATCCCCTGTAGCTCAAGGCTATTTATTAAAGAACTATCTATTGCCATGGTAGAATCCACCTCATTTTCAATAAAAACCTTTTGAGTTTTTAGGGCTCTACCAGCCGCTGCAATAGACACATGATTAAGGCTTGCATTATTTCTTTCCTCAAGCCTTTCCTTCACAATCTTTACAACTTTAGAAACCTTTTCAATATCATGTATTTGTCCATCATACATTGCCCTATCAGGGTGCTCCATTATTTCATAATCAAAGACTTTATATGTATCTTCTTCCATTCTTGCAAGGACACCCACTACATTTCTAGTACCTATATCTAGAGAAAAAATAACGTCCTCCATTTTATTTCCACCTTTCGACATTATCTTTTGTCCTATGTTTTACTTTCTCATATATATCATTATACGACAAATAATTGTCTAGGTGTATATTAAATTTAGTCTTTCATTACAAACCCATTTCCTTCATTGATTTATAGACCTCTAGAACATAGACGTAAAATATACTTCATAAGTTCAGATTCTTAAATTTTATAAAAAAGTTTAAATTCCTCAAAAATAAAAAAACAGGTATATAGTCCCTGCTTTAAAATTTTTACTTATGGATAAACAACACTAAAACTTAAGATAAATTTGAAAGAAAATAATTAAATCTTTTACATTTTTTCTTTCAAATTTATTAATCTTTAAAGTTGTTTATTTATATATACCTATGATTTTAATATTGCTAATACATCATATATCCTCTATAGTGCAACAATACTATAAATAATCTCTATTTAAATTTATCCAGTAACTTCTTTATAGTACAGGCATATGGTAGTTAAAGGACATACTTCACACTTTGGCTTTCTGGCCTTACATATTCTTCTACCATGGAAAATAAGCCAATGATGGGCCTGAGACCATAAGCTTTTTTCTATATTTTTCATTAACTGCTCCTCTGTACCAAAGACATCCTTGCTGCTAGCTAAACCAATTCTATTTGAAACTCTAAAAACATGGGTATCAACAGCAATTGCATCCTTTCCATATGCATTGCTTACTACAACGTTAGCTGTCTTTTTTCCAACTCCAGGTAGTTCCATCAATTCTTCTATAGTGTCGGGAACCTTGGAATCAAATTTTTCAACTAAAATTCTACATGTACTCAAAATGTTTTTAGATTTCACTTTATAGAAGCCACAGCTCTTGATTAAAGCTCCTAATTCTTCTTCAGTCAGCTTAAGAAAACTCTCTGGAGTATTATATTTTTTATATAATTCACTTGTAACCTTATTTACACGCTTATCGGTACATTGGGCTGCCAATATCGTTGATATTAGAAGCTCAAAGGGAGATTTATATACAAGCTCTGACTCAGCCTCTGGATACAGTTCCTCTAATATCACTAAGGCTTCTTTTATTTCTTTCTTTTTAAGCATCTTTTTCTTTACCATATTATAAAGTCCTTTCTAATAATCTCAGGCTATAAGGATGAGTTTATACTTTAAAGCATATTTTAGGGTTAGCCTATAATTCTATAACATATTTCATATAATACCCAATAGCTACTATCCTAAACTTATAACTCCTTGCAATTATTATACTAAACTTACAATTAATATAAAAGCAGGTTGATTGGATTAAATTCTTTATCCTAAATAATTAATAATATCCCCCTTCCTTAACTTTCTTACATTCTACCTCTTTAATTCCATCTTTAGTATGTCTTGTAACAATAAGAGAAAGACTAATGATTTCTTCCATTAGTCTTTTTATTTTCCGAAAACTTTTTTAGCTTTTCTATACTTTTCTATAAACATATAGTTTTATTTAATTTTATAAAGTTTACTTCTAAATTAAATATAAAGCTTTTTACTGACTCTCGATGTTTTCTAATCTATCTACTCCTACTTTAACTTTATCTAATTTCGTAAATATTTCTTTCCTTTTCCTTACTTCTTCTTTAATTCAATTGTCCATATTCCCCTACTATTTTTCAAATGTTATTCTCTCATATTTACTTTCACAGGGTTTTCCTTCAGTTAAATGTAATTCTCTGGATTTCAAATTAATAATCATTGAAAAAACTGTACATAATTGTTCACTTTCTAACATTTGTGGGTCTTCATGTCTACATATAGAATTAGGATAATTAAAATGGTCACTTAATACATTCTTAATCTTATCTATATTCACTTCTCCAGCTTCTAAGAATAGTTCTCTACTTCTTTCAAATCGTATAACAGTATCTGGATGCATATCCTTGATAAGGTCGTCGACCTTAGTAAGCAACCTTGAACTTGTAATATGGTTAGTATGAGTTATTATTCCATTCTCAGGAAGTATAACCTCAAAATCATCTGGAATTACTTCTATATTTGCTACAGATTCATCTTCATAACCAATAATAAAATTTACAGCAGATGCTATATTACTATTAGCTACCTTAGCCATAGCTTCGTCAAAATTCCATGAATTTAATACACCTCTCATAACTATATGAAGAGGTGTTCCCGGTCGGTTAAGATTTGTCATAAGAGCATTCAGACAAATAGAAACACCAGATGAATTAAAACCAATTTTACCTACAAGTCCAGCCTCAGTAATCATCAATATATTAGGTTTATTTTTCTGCTCAATTTCAAAAATTACTACCGAATCCTTCTGACCTGGACCCCAATCCCAGTTCTGACCTACAAATAACTTTCCTCCAGATATTTCTGGTGTTGTTGCAAAACTTGTACATCCTTCTAGCATTTGTGTTGAGAACATTAACTCACTTCGTGCATTTAGTATTAAGATATCGTTTAATTCATAACCTGAACCATCAGCTATCCCCCTAATTTCTTCCATAATATCTACATCAAAGCTTTCAATAAATGGTATATATTTTTCAACATTCTCATAGGCACTTTGCCAATCTAAGTTAGCAAATGTCTTAAACATTTCTTTATAAATTATTATACTATTTGTAATTTTATCCTTTGCCAATTTGCCATGCTGATGACCAATTTCATAGGGCGTTCCTTCTAATTTATACTTTTGAAACATACTTAACCTCCATTCTAATAAAATATTTTTTATGTACTTAAAATGAAAACGTTTCCTCAAATCAATTTTATAAGATTATTTTAACATTTTTGGTAAATTAATACTATATTTTTATATATTATTTAAATTTTATAATAAAAAAAGACCAATGGATTTTCTTCCATCAGCCTTTTTATTCTCCAGCAACTTTTTTTAGCTTCTCTATAAATATATGATCTCTTTCAAATTTTGCAAAGGTTGCTTCTGCGTTGAACATAAATTCCTTTATTGATTCCTGGCCCTCTTCTAATCTATCTAATCTTATCTCAATTTTATCTAACTTTTCAAATATTTCCTTCCTCATTCCTTGTTGTTCTTTCCTCATTCCTTGTTGTTCTTTCTTCATTCCTTGTTGCTCTTTCTTCATCTCCTGCTGTTCCTTCTTCATCTCTTGCTGTTCTCTTTCAATACTCTCAAGCTTACTAAGTATTAAACCTAATATCTTTTCTTGTTCCATTATTAGATTTCTCCCCCCTCTCATTGTATTAATTATATCAGATAGTTTTAACTTTAGTCAAAAAATTTAGAGGTATAAGAATCTTAGACTTTGGTATTGGTTGTCAATAATTTGTCTTCCCTTTAAATTTTCAAAACTTAACTCAATGAAAAATTTTAATATAAATTGCAAGCAATACTGCAGGAGGTATTCAATCTTTCTAAAACAGGCTTTTCTGCAAAACAATTTTTATAAGCACTTGGACATCGTGGTGCAAATGAGCATCCTTGGATATTGACAGAATTATTAATTGGTGTATCAATAACTCTAATATCTTTATTAAAGTTTTTCACTGAAAGTACCCCATTTAATAAAGCCTTAGTATAGGGATGTCTTGCGTCTCTAGATATGTTTTTGCTGCTTAAAATCTCCACTACTTCTCCTAAATACATAACATATATTTTATCACTAATCCTTTCTGCCAATGCTAAATCGTGGGTTATAAATATATTACAGAAATTTGTCTTACTCTGTAATTCCAGCAAAAGATTAATAATCTGCTTCTGTATAGAAACATCTAAGGCAGAAGTACATTCATCACAAATAATTATATCTGGTTCTAAACCAATTGTTCTAGCAATTACAACCCTTTGCAGCTGACCACCACTCAACTCATTTGGATATCTATCGATGAATTCTTTATTCAAACCAACCATTTCCAATAATTCTTCAGCATACTTATATGCTGACCTTTTATCCATTAGTTTAAAGTTCAGATAGGGTTCAATCATATATCCACCTATCTTCATTCTAGGGCTAAAAGTACTTAATGGGTCTTGAAATATCATTTGCACATTTCTATAATATTCCTTTAGTTCTTTGCCACGTAAATTAGTAACATTTCTACCTTTATAAAACATCTTACCCTTAGTAATATCTATAAGTTGTAATATTAACCTTGCAATGGTACTCTTACCACATCCGCTTTCCCCTACAATTACTATACATTCACCTTGACGTAAGCTTATATTCACGTTTTTTATTGCTTTTAAAATGCTTCCATCATTATTTTTAAAATATTTATGAACATCTTGCAATTCAAAAATAACATTTTCCCCCATAGTCAATGTCCCTCCAGTTCAGGGATAGAATCGAGTAATTTTTTTGTATAATCCATTTGCGGTTTTGCTATGATATTTTCTTTATAGTCAGACTCTATGATCTCTCCATTATTCATCACCATAATTCTGTCAGCCATATATGCTGCACATCCTATATTATGAGTAACAATTATAATGCTTGTATTAAAATTATTTCTAAGCTTCATGAGCTCTTTGATAATTTGAACCTGGGTGATTACATCAAGGGCACTGGTTGGTTCGTCGGCCAATATTAATTTAGGCTCCATGGCCAAGGCCATGGCAATGGCGATTCTTTGTTTCATACCTCCACTTAACTGAAAAGGGTAGGATTTCATGATTCTAAAGCTATCACAAAGCCCCATCCTTCTCAAGGTTTCTTCAGCCTTTTCTATTGCTTCATTTCTAGAAATATCTATATGACTTCTAATACTTTCTACAAACTGGGAGCCTATCCTTTTAATAGGATTCAGATATGATCCAGGGTTTTGAAAAATCATACAAATTTCATTACCCCTAATAGTTCTCCATCTTTCTTTGCTGTATTTGCTTATATCCTCTCCCTTAAATATAATCTCACCTGAAACTATTTCTCCCCCCGAAGAAAGTAAGTTTATTATGGCCCTTATTAAGGTTGTTTTTCCACTTCCACTTTCACCGACAATGCCAATAATTTCTTTATACCCAACATGCATATTCAGATTTTCAATTACATTTCCCTCATCTTTATATCTAACAGTGAGACATTTAATCTCAATCAGTTTACCGGTCATTCTTTTAGACTCCATTCCAATTATAGAATAATCAATACATCAAAGCCAAATAAAAATAATATGAAGAAATAGGTTATTTTATTTCCACTCTTTCATCTATATGGTATATGTCAGACACAAATCTGTAAATACCCTCTATATTGCTTTTTGTTACTACTGATCCTTCTAGATAGAATAAAAAGATTATGCCAGCATCCTTCATGAGAATTTCTGCACCCTCAATCCCGAGTTTATCCCTTTCCTCTTTATTAATGGTCTTATCAAGCCTATCACAAATAGCATCGAGTTCTGGATTACTATAGTTTCCACGGTTAGATGGAGAGCCTGTTTTAAAAGCAGTTTCAAATATATACTGAGGGTCTGCAGTAGGGGCAGAGGACCATCTATCCCATATAATATCGAATTCTCCTGATTTTGAAATAGCAGATAGGTTTTCATACTGAGTAATTTCCATACCTATTCCAATTTCTTTGTATTGAGATTGCATTGCCACTCCAGTATTAGCAGCATCTTTACCAAAACGAGAAGATGTAGCATATTGTAATATAATATTCTCTCCATTAATTTCCCTAATACCGTCACCATCTGTATCAACGAAGCCTTCCCTATCTAATAAACTTCTTGCTTTATCAGGATCGTAGGAGTAATAATCTTCTCCTTTATATGCAAAGGAAAGGCTTTCATTAAAGGGACCTTTAGCCTTTGTAGCCTTGTATATTTCCCTTGCATATGTCTCCTTATCTATACCATGGGCAAGGGCTTGTCTAAATCCTAAATTTTGCATATAGGGCTTATTCATATTTAAGGTTAGAAAAGCCACACGTAAATTTGGTCCTCTGTGTACTATAAATTCATCCTTTCCCTCAAATAATTCTAAATCCCTCCGATTCAATGCAGTTGCAAAATCAACCTCACCTGATTGTAAAGCCATCGCACGGGCAGAAGTATCTCTAATAAGCTTAACATTGATAATATCCACATCAACTTCACATTTCCAATAATCCTTATTTCTCTCAAGGTTAATTCCAACATTTGGTTCATAATTTACTATTTTAAAAGGACCTGTACAAATTGGTTTAAGAGAAAAACCTTCTTCATCAGCCACTGAAGTATCCACAATTATATAGACGGGGTCTGCTAGAAAATTCACTAAAGTAGGAGTAATTTTTGAGGTCTTTATAGTCAATATTTGACCCTCTGCCTTAATAGATTCAATAGGAAGCTTCATATCTTCCCTATTAGTTATTCGTAAAGCTCTCTCTATCGATTCCTTACAGGCCCTAGCATCTACGGGATTACCATTATGGAATCTTATACCTTCCCTTATAGTAAAAACAGTAGTCAACTCATCAACCTGTTCCCAAGACTCGGCAATTACAGGTTTAAAATCCATATTTTCATCTAGTTGTACAAGATTTTCTCCTACACCAAAACGGGCCGCAACCCATCCATTCCAGGAAGTTGTAGGTTCAACATTATCGGACATCCAAAAAGTAGCTGCATTAAGGATTTTTATTTCTTCAGAATGATTTGACTGACTACCATCAACATTGGTCTGCTGAGATTGATTTTCTTGGCTACAGGCCACAAGTACAATACAAAATACAATAAAGACTAAAGCAGTTAACAATTTTTTCATTTCTCTTCTCTCCTTTATTAAAAAAGTTTTTGGAAATACTATGTCTAAAGATGCTTTGGGTCAAGTATATCCCTTGCCATGTCTCCTAAAATATTAAAAATAGCTACTACAATAAATATAGCCAATCCTGGATAGATTAATAACCAAGGAGCTGTTTGAAGATATGCCCTACCCTCACTTAACATATTCCCCCATTCAGGAGTCGGTGGTTGTACCCCCAGGCCTAAGAAGGAGAGGCCAGAAAGGGTTAACAGCATTCCTCCAATATCTAGGGCCAATTGTACCACAAGGGGTGAAATAATATTAGGAATAATATAATGGGTGATCAATTTAAACTTCCCTGCCCCTGCTATTATACCAGCATTTATATATTCCCTATTTTTAACCTCAATCACAAGAATCCTTGTTAGCCTGGCATATTTCGTCCACCAAATCACAGATAAAGCTACTATAGTATTTAGCATACCTGGTCCTAAAATCCCAACTATAGCAATAGCAAATACTATACCGGGAAAGGAAAGGACAATATCTGATATTCTCATTATAATAGTATCTATTATTCCATCTGCCATCCCTGCAGCGATTCCAATGATTACCCCTAAAATAAATATAAGAATCAAAAGTAAAAATGTCATTCCAAGGGAAACCTTTCCTCCATGAAGAATTCTAGAATATATACACCTTCCCACTTGATCCGTACCTAAAGGATATTCATCACTGGGTTCCTGTAAAATGCTAAGAAAGTCTGTTGCCAAGGGGTCATTAGGAGCAAATAGGGGAGCAATAATAGCAAACAAAATAGTTAAGATAGCAATAGATAATACAATTACAAAACTAATTCTTTTATGTTTTTTCTTTATCATTGACTTTTATCCCCTTTTAAACGAACTCTTGGGTCAAGGGCCTGAATAGATATATCTACAGTAAAGCTTATAGTAATATATATGGATGCCATAAAAATAACGTATCCTTGTAATAGGGCATAGTCTCTATTTACAATAGCACTCATTACCATAGAGCCCAGCCCCGGCCAAGAAAAAATATTTTCTACTATAACGGTTCCTCCTAACAATACTCCAATAGATAGAGCAAAAAGAGTTATAATACTTTTAAGAGAGTTTGGAAGAACATGAGCGAAAATAATTCTTCTTTCATTTATGCCCCTAGCCCTGGCACCTACTACATAATCTGAAGAAAGCTGCTCCAATATAGCTGCCCTTATCTGCCTAGTATATCTTCCTATTAAAGGTATAGCCAATGTTATCCCAGGCAAAACCACACCCTTAAAATCACCAGGATTTGTTATTGTAAAAAGATTTATCTTTACTACGAAAAGATATATAAGTATTAACCCTAACCAAAAGGCTGGTATAGATATTCCTACTAAAGAAAGCCCTCGTATAGCATAGTCTAAAAACTTACTTTTCTTGATTGCAGATAAAATGCCTAGAGTAAAGGAAAACATAACTAAAAATAGTAATGCTACAGACGCTAATTTTATAGTCATAGGAATTTTTTGCCTTAAGATATCAGTCACAGGGCCTGTATTTATATAAGAATATCCCATATCTCCCTTTAACAAATTTATAAGCCAATTTCCATACTGCACAATGAATGGATTATTAAGCCCCATTTCTTCCCTTGCCCGTTCTAGTGCCTCCTCAGAAGGAACAATCTCTTGGGCTCTAAACATCATTTCAGCGGGGTCACCTGGACTAATATATATAAGGGCAAAGGTCAAAAACGATGCTCCAAATATAACAATAACCACTTGTAATAACCTCTTTAAAAAGTACTTTTTCATAATACACCTACCTACCGCTTAACTATTCTTAAAATCAAACACTCTATCCAATAATTTTTTACCATAAATATAAATTTTCTATAGGGCTTTTCCATAAACAAAAAAAGCACACTCCTATGAGTATGCTTATGCTCTATTTCTTATATTACAATAAAATAAACCATTAAACCTCCCGCCGAAGTTTTATGTCAAACAGTTAAAGGCAGGTTTCCTGGCTTACAATCATCCTACTATTCACCTTCCCATCCTAAGACAGTGGATTATGAATTTCGTCATGCTTACAGTAGCGGGGGCTGCAAAGGTCTTTCACCTTTTTCCCTATTATCTCCTTAGAGCACCTTAAACTTCTTCTTAATTTAATTGTCTTTTTAAAATAACTAATATTTCTCTTAATTATAATACTAATTCTTTTACTCTTTGTCAATTTTTTTATGTAGATTTATAAAATCAAAATTTTGTAGTTAACTAATGGGGCTAAGAGATTATATTATCTCAAACTCACAATTAATAATCTCCACCCTATTATCATTCTCCATAAATTTAACAACATTATTAATTATCTGATTAGCATGTTTTGTGGAAGTGGTCACACAAGCAAAGGCAATAAGACCCCTTCTCCATATTTCATTTAAACCTACTTCCGCTATAGATACATTGAATCTGGATTGTATTCTGTTTATTAGACTTTTAATTACCTGTCTTTTTTCCTTTAAAGAATTAACTTCAAATATTAGTAGTTCAATTTCACAGCTCCCAATAATCATTTCTATCCTCTTTCGTTTTTTATTCTGAATAAATTCTTCACTTACAATTATATTATAAAAAAAATAAACCCGAAAGATTTATCTAGCTTTATTATCGAAGCAATCTTTCAGGTTTACTATGTACTCTTCTATTTAAGAATATTCATTTCCCTACCGACCTTTTCAAAGACTCCTACTGCTCTTTCAAGCTGCTCTTCTGTGTGGCCAGCAGTTACCATACATCTTACTCTACCAGTTCCCTTTGGCACCGTTGGAAATACTATTCCTGATACAAAGACTCCATTTTCAAACAGCTTCTTAGAGAACTCCATGGTTTTAGCTTCATCACCGATAATAACCGGTGTAATTGGAGTCTCGCTCTTTCCTGTATCAAAGCCAAGCTTACCTAGTTTTTCCTTAAAGAATCTAGAATTTGACCAAAGCCTATCTGTGTATTCACTTGATTCCATAAGCATTTTAACAGCTTCAATTATTGCACCAACTGCTGCTGGAGGTAATGAGGTACTAAACAATATCGGTCTGCCTCTATGGCTTAACCAATCCTGCATCGTTTTACTTCCCGCTACGTATCCCCCAATTGCCCCTATAGCCTTTGATAAAGTACCAATACTAAAGTCAACCCTACCATGTAAGCCAAAGTGGTCTACTGTACCACGACCATTTTCACCTAGGACACCCGATCCATGGGCATCATCAACATAGGTCATTGCTTCATATTTTTCAGCAAGGTTTACTATACTAGGTAAATCCGCAACATCTCCATCCATACTAAATACTCCATCTGTAATAATCAGTATATTTTTATATTTCTCTCTATTTTCCTTTAGAACTTTCTCTAGACTATCCATATCATTGTGTTTATATATCGTCTTATCTGCCCTTGAAAGCCTAGCTCCATCTATGATACTAGCGTGATTTAATTCGTCGGATACTATTAAGTCTCCTTTCTCTGTTATAGCTTGTATAGTTCCTGCATTACAATTGAACCCAGATTGAAATACCATAACAGCTTCTTCTCTTTTAAACTGGGCAAGCACATCTTCCAGTTCTTCATGTATATCCATATTACCCACTATAGTTCTAACTGCCCCTGAACCTATACCGTATTTTTCTACAGCTTTAATTGCTGCTTCTTTTAATCTAGGATGGTTAGCAAAACCAAGATAATTATTTGAAGATAGATTGATAACCTTCTTTCCATTTAGAATTATCTCCGCTTCATTAGCACCTTCTAAAGTTGGAAGCTTTCTGTAAACCCCCTGTTCCTTTAAATCCTTAATTTTGTCCTTTAAAAACTTCAGTTCATGAACATTTGACATTATAAAAACCTCCCTTTATTAAAATTGAGATCGAAATTAAATCAAAATTAGCCTTTGTTTAAATAATCCTTAATACTAACCTTCTTATTTAAACCCTAATCTTACACCTAATCCCTTAATCTCCACCCCAAAGTATTGACCTACAAGTATTCTTCACTTCATATTAGGAAATAATACTACCTTTCCACAATTACCACTCTTCATTAATTCCATACCCTTTTCGTAATCTTCTAAATCAAATCTGTGGGTAATTAACTTGTCCAAGTTTAGATTTCCAGATGCAATAAGACCCTTTACCTGATACCATGTATCGTACATCTTTCTTCCTACTATACCATGTATTTGTATTCCTTTAAATACTATACCGTTAGCCACATCCATCTTAACATCTTCTGTAGGAATCCCAAGCATAGCCATTCTGCCACCTAGTTTTATATATTTCAAAGCTTGCTCAATTGCTATGGGACTACCGGACATTTCAGTTACTACGTCAACACCAAGCCCTTCTGTTTCTTCATGTACTCTATTTATAACATCTTCCTTTAAAGGATTAATTGTTACATCGGCTCCAATTTCCTTTGCTAAATTAAGCCTGTATTCATTTACTTCTATAGCTATAACCTTTGCAGCTCCAACAGCCTTTCCTACTGCTACCGCCATAATTCCGATAGGGCCACATCCCACTACAGCAATAGTCTTACCAATTATTTCACCAGATAAGACTGTCTGGACCGCATTCCCGAGCGGCTCTTGTATACAGAGATATTCTGGAGGAACACTTGGATCATTAACCCAAGCATTTTCTTCTGGAATTGCCACATACTCAGCAAAGGTTCCATCAGTATCTACTCCTAAAATTTCAGTCTCAGTACAAATATGGGCTTGACCAGTTAAACAAAGTTCACATTTTCCACAAACAATATGGGTTTCCGCAGAAACTATGTCTCCAATCTTTACTTTGGAAACCTTTTCCCCAACCTTAACAACTTCTCCAGCAAATTCATGACCCATTACCTTTGGAGGTTTAATTCTTCCCTGTGACCACGGGTCCCAACTATATATATGATAGTCAGTCCCACATATGGAGGTAGCAAGTACCTTAACGAGTACTTCATTTGAAGTAATCTGAGGAATTTCCCTTGTAGCTAATTCAGCCCCCTCCTTTGCTTCTCTTTTAATGATCGTCCTCATAGTCTTTTTCATAACTTTCCCCCTCTAGAAGAAATATGTTTTCCATTGAAATACATATTTCATATTTTTTATGGATTATGTTTCTATATTGCGTACACTTCTAATAATTTTAGTATACTACAAAAAAATAAATAATCAAGAAAAATACAATAAAATTTAAAGGAGAAAGATATCCACCTCTTATAGATGTGTGACTAAGAAACTTAATAAACGAAAGCAGGCACTGAGGTTTCCTTTTGAGCGATTTTTATAAATCTATTTTACCTACTATTATCTATCTAAAAACAGATTTATAGCATGAGCCTAAAGGATTCTCTGTGGCTGCTTTAGTAAGTTAACATTCTCAATCACAAATCTATAGTTATCAGCTCTCAAATTAAAAGGGCAGACTAGTTAGCCTGCCCTTTTAATTAATACTAATTTGAACTTTCTTCCTTATTCAACAACTGACTATATTCTTCTAATTTATTTTCGATACTACTAGATATTTCCCTAAAGCTTTTATCTGTCAATATCTCCATACCTTCCTCTATGGTAGATATCGAATAGATGTTAAATTGCCTATTTCTTACTGCTTCAATGATTTCATCATCTAAAACTAAATCTTCAACATTTTGAGAAGGTATGATTACTCCTTGAAGTCCTGTTAATCCAAGATGCTTACATATATTATAAAAGCCTTCAATTTTCTCAGTTATTCTACCTACAGGTTGAATTTCACCTTTTTGATTTACTGAACCCGTTACGGCAATATATTGTTTAATTGGTATATTACCTATACTTGATAGGATTCCATATAGTTCTGTACTTGAAGCACTATCCCCATCCACACCAGTATATGATTGTTCAAAGCAAATCTTTGAAGTAATGTTTAGGAGTCTATCCTTACAAAATTTTTCGTTTATATATCCTTCTAGAATCATAACTCCCTTATCATGTATATTCCCACTGAGTTCTACTTCTCTCTCAATATTAATAATTCCTTTAGTCCCAGCATAGGAGGAAACAGTTATAACCATAGGTCTTGCAAAAACGTAATCTCCTGTGTTTAAGATAGAGAGTCCATTTATCTTTCCTATCTGTAATCCCTTTACATCTATAATAATTTTACCATCTTTATATAATTCGTCCATTCTATCTTCAACTCTATTGTTTCTACTTTTCTTCTCCACCATGGCCTTTTTTACATGCCTATCTGTAACAAGCCTATTCCCTTCATAATTTGCCCAGGCATCGGCTTCTATTAAGATTTCAGTTATCATATTGAATCTAGTAGATAATTTGTTCTGACCACCAGCTAATCTATTACTATACTCTAATACTCTAAATACTCCCTCTTTAGTAAAATGTTTTAAACTCTCCCTTTCGCAAAATATATTTATAAAGCTAGCTATTTTATATTGATTTTCATAGGTATTTTTCATAATAGAGTCAAAGTCAACTTTAATCTTAAATAATTTATGGAAATCTTCATCATATTGATAGAGTAAATTATAAACGTAGGGATTTCCTATTAAAATTATCTTTATATCTATAGGTATAGATTCTGGATTAAGGGTAGCTAAATCCGTTATGCCAAGCTGATGTTTTAGACTCTCTATTTTAATCTCTCTATTATATAATGCTCGTTTTATTGCCGCCCAAGAATGGTGATTTCGTAAAAGTTCCAGTGCATCTAAGATTAAGTATCCACCATTAGCTCTATGGATAGCACCGGACTTAATCATTGTAAAATCAGTTCTTAAGGAACTATTTTCACTTTCATATTCAATTAGTCCAATAAGATTACTAAATGTGGGATTTGTCTCTACAACTACTGGAACACCCTCAACTTCATCATTATCCACAATTAAATTAACATAATATCTCGGTGCGAACTCCTTTATATTGTTACTTATTGGGATTTCCTCTTCTGCAATAAGCTGAAACTCTGAAACATTTTCTATTACATCCTCTTCAACTTGTTTAATATACTCAACAACTTTATTGAAATCCTTATATTTATCTATAAAGGCTTCAATACTGGGCTTAACAATAAAATGAGCCGTCATTTTCTGAAAATCATATAACTTTTTTTTCGCTTCTTTCTCTAGTATCTTTATCTTTCTCAATACCTCTAAGGCCTTTAATTGAATCACTTCTGCATTCTTTTCATATTCCTCTTTTTCATCCTCATCCAAATTTTCATATTCATCATCACTAATCTTCTCACCATCCTTTATAGGTAGGAAAATTAAGCCCGTTGAAACGTTTTTAATTTCAAATCCAAGTTGCTTACTATATTCAATTAAATAATCTAGTAAATCATTTTTCTCATCTTGATATTTCTTTAATATATCATTCTTTCTTTTTTGATATTCTTCACTAATAAAGGTCTTTGGAACTTCAGTTATTAAATCTGTCACAAAAAATTCCATATCTTCTCTAAATACTTTACCCATACCCGCTGGAAGCTTAATGCTTTTTGGCCTATGATGTTCTTTAAAATTATTTACATAACACCAATCAAATTTCTTTTTTTGTTTCCTTGCATTTTCTTTTATTTTAGATATACAATAACTGGTCTTTCCCGTTCCTTTAATTCCACATATATAAATATTATACTTAGGATTTTTCACATTTAATCCAAATTCCAAAGCTTTTTCAGCTCTCTCTTGACCTATAATTCCCTCATATGGCTCTAAATCCTTTGTGGTTTTGAATTTAAATTTTCTAGGATTATAGGACTTTTTTAATTTATGATAATTTAATCTATTTTCTTCTCTCACAAAATTCCCCCCTTACTGGAAGTTATATTCTATAATATTCAGCAAACCCTTCTTTGCTTCATAAAATTTGGGGATTTTGTGTATAATTTTTTAAGGTCACAGCAAATTTATTCTAGAAATATAGATTATTGTAGTATAGATTAGTCTTTAAATTACTAAGCTTTAAGTATTTTAGCCTAACAAATTTCAATCATTCTCCCTAGGTTTAATTTCGTATATTTAAGGATTTAATGTGGGAAATTGGTAAGTTTAATATATTAACATCTTAGGATAGGTCTTAACTATTTAAAAAAGGGCTGATTTTACAAATAAAATTTGTATAATTTCTTGATTTCTTTAATAACCTCCCTTTCTTCTTCCTTTTTAAGATGGTCATCAAGGATTTCCTTTCCCCTTTTTTTGTCCAGCCTGATAATTGCCCAGGCAGTATATTTCTTTATCATTATTGAAGGATTATCTAAGTATTCCTTTAAATCCTTCACTACTTCCTTCCTCCTAGAATTTCCTAAAGCAATTAATGCATTTCTCTTAATAATTTTATTACCTCTCCAGCCTAAGGCAGTATGACCAAATTTCTTTTTAAATTCCCTATTGGACAGCTTAAGCAGCTCTAATAGGTGGGGATTATGACTATCTCTATGGGGTATAAAGTCTCTTTGTCCACTTTTCACATATAAATTGTAGGGACATACCAACTGGCAGATATCGCAACCATACAAGCTATTTCCCATTTTTTCTCTTAACCTATAATCGATGTCTTCCTTAGTTTGAGTTAAATATGATATACATAGCTTAGAATTATATTGATAATTTTCCATTAATGCACCTGTAGGACATCCCTTAATACATTTATTACAACTTTGGCAACTTGTTCTCTCTATATCATCAATTTCTAATTTTAAATTACATATTATATAACTTATAAAAATCCACGAGCCATAATCCTTAGAAATGATACAATTATTTTTTCCATACCATCCTATACCTGCCTTATAAGCTAAATACCTATCTACCAAGGGTCCCGTATCAACAAAATATTTAAACCTAAAGTTCTTAGTTTCCCTTTCTATATAAGCTGAGAGGTTTTTCATTTTTTCTTTTAATACACTATGATAGTCCCTCCCCCAAGAGCTTCTAGATATATTTCCATAAATTTCAGCATTTTTTATATATTCCACATCTTTTGCATCTACATAATAGGAGATTCCAATAACTATAATCGTTTCAGCTTCTTCAAGGGTTAAATATGGATTAATTCTCTTCTCCATATTCTTCTCTTCAAATCCTGATAAAAAATCCCTACTTTCTCTTTCCCTAAGTATCTCTTCTAAGTCGGTAAAATTTTCAGCCTTAGTAAAACCAATTAGGTCAATATCAATCTTTGCAGCATACTCTTTTATTTTTTCTTTAATATTCATTTTCATCACCAAAAATATTTTTAAATATGCAAATTACATAATTATCATCTAAAAAAAGTTACTGACATATATTCTAATTAAAACTAAAAAACTACACCATAATTATTATAGAATTCTGCTACTCTAAATTATGCTTACTCAAATAACTTCCTAATTTTCTAGTTTTATTTTAATTTTTATAAATCCTATTGATAATAACAAAGGATATAGATGAGAGATTGAGAATGTTAACTTACTACAGCAGCCACAGAGAATCCTTTAGGCTCATGATGTAAATCTGTTTATAGATAGGTAATAGAAGGTAAAACAGATTCATAAAAGAATCTCTGATAAAGATTTATAAGGAAGACTCTTTTGAAACATATATACGGAAATTATATATATATCTATATTTAAAAAGTCTATAATTTCCTATGTGTTATAAAAATCGCTCTAAAGGAAACCTCAGTGGCTGCTTTCGTTTATTAAATTTGTAAGTCACACATCTATATACTAAATTACTAACCAATAGGTTATTTTACCATATAATCAATTATCAGCATAGCTATAAATCCAAATATGACCCCAAAGGTTGCTTTCATTTGATTACCATTACAATGACTTTGGGGTATTAATTCGTGGGATACAATATAATACATTGCTCCTGCGGCAAAACTTAAAATAAAGGCCATGTAATTTTTAAGTCTACTACCAACCAACACTCCTAAAAGTGCACCAATTGGTTCTCCAATTCCAGCCAAAAATCCAAAGGCAATAACTTTAAGTTTAGAGTATCCCTTTTCTAGAAGGGGTGCACAGAGTACTAAACCTTCGGGAACATTTTGCACAACAATTGCTATTGTCATTACTAATCCTATGGAAGGATCATTCGATGAATAGCCTACACCAATTGCTAGTCCCTCAGGAATACTATGAATTATTATTGCTAATAAAAGAAGCATAGTCTTTTTCATAGCTTTATCCTTAAAATCTATTATTTTAAGTTTATCTAAATGGATATGAGGAATTGTAACTTCAACTATTGCCATAATACAAGCTCCAGCAATTAAACCCAATATTACTTGGATGATACTTTTTTCTTTTAATGCTGGTAGAATAAGATTAAAGGAGCTAGCAAAAATCATAATGCCTGCTGCAAATCCTAATAGGGTATCTTCAACAGGCTTTTCGATTCTTTTAACAAATAATAGAGGTAAGGTTCCAAGTCCAGTTACAAGACCTGCAATTAATCCAGCAATTAATGCCTTCAAATAATCCACTCCCCATTTTTTTTCCTTTTATATATTATGGGAAGTATTTTTATAATTTATTAATATAAAACCCGACCAAATTTTTCTCTAAGAAATAACATATAATAATAAAAACACTACCAAAATTTATAAAAATTCAAAATTTGATAGTGCTTATTTATAAAAGAATGAAAGCTTTCATATTTATAGATTATTATATCCATATTTTAATAACTTTATCTCTTTTTTATATCCATCGAGTTCGTTTGGAGTTTCTAAAAAGATTGGTATATCCCTTAGCTTTGGATGATTTATGAAGTTAAGAATTCCGTCTAAATCAAGGGTGCCTTCTCCTATGCAGGCATGCCTGTCCTTTCTGCTGCCTAGCTCATGCATACTATCGTTTAAATGTATAGCCTTTAACCTGTTAATACCTACTATTTCATCAAATTCTTTAAGAACACCCTCTAAATCCCTAACAATATCGTATCCAGCAGAGTAGGTATGGCAAGTATCGAAACATACTCCTATCTGCTCCTTATATTTAACTCTATCAATGATTTCCTTAAGATGTTCAAATCTAAATCCAACTTCAGTACCCTTACCTGACATAGTTTCTAACAAAATCATTGTATTTTCACTTCCGTCAATAACCTCGTTTATACCTTGGGCTATTCTTTCGATACCATATTCTATTCCTTTATTAAGGTGATTTCCAGGGTGCATAACTAAATACTTACAACTATTTAAATGTGAAAGTCTTTCTAAATCATCCTTTAATAAACTTTTTGCAAGGTTCCATGTATCGTCCTCCTTTGAAGCAAAGTTATAAATATAGGGTGCATGGGCTAACAAGGAGCCGAAACGGTGAAGCAAACACAACTCATCAGCAACCATTATATCTTCTAAGTCCAGTTTTCTAGCCTTAGCCCCCCTAGGATTTCTTGTAAAAAACTGAAAGGTATTTGCACCAATGCTTATCGCCTGCTTCACCGTAGCCTCAAAACCTTTTGATATGGACAAATGTGAACCAATATACATTTTCATCACCTCTTAAAATTCTTTCACGATAAATATTTACCCATATTCTTGTAAGAATAAACAACATATTTATTTAATATTGAAGCTATTACAAAATATGCCAAAAGAAAAAATGCTGATAATTTATTATCTCAGCATTTTTCAATAAGCTAACCCATTGTGTTAGCTTTTATAGCTAGGAGTTTCTATACTTTCTTTTATCTATCAAAGCCAACTATTTATTTTATAATAAAAGCAAATCCTAAAAATACCAATCCAATTAAAAGTGCCGCCAATAAAAACACGGGCATTAACACCTGAAAAGCTGCAATAATCATCGCTAAAATATCCTTCCATCCCACTTCTAAAGGCTGTTCTTTATATTCCTCCTTTAATTGCCTCTCTCGCTCTTCGACCCACTCCTTATGCTTTTTATTTCGCGAGGTGGCACGCCACAAAGTGTTTATCTCCTAGTTCTCTAAAATCTGGCACACATTCTTTACATATGGCCTCTACATAAGGACAGCGAGTATGGAATTTACAGCCCGATGGAGGATGTACGTTGCTTGGTATATCACCCTTTAATATAATTTGCTTCTTTCTAGCCTTTGGATTAGGTACTGGAATAGCAGATAATAGGGCCTGGGTATATGGATGCTTTGGAACACTAAACAAATCCTTTTTATCAGCAAGTTCTACTAGGGAGCCTAAATACATAACTCCAACTCTATCACTTATATACTTCACCACACTTAAATCATGGGAAATAAAGAGATAGGATAATCCCATATCCTCTTGTAAATCCATCATAAGATTTAATACTTGAGATTGGATAGACACATCTAAAGCCGATACGGGTTCATCTGCCACAATAAAGGATGGATTTAAGGCAAGGGCCCGAGCTATACCAATTCTTTGCCTTTGTCCACCAGAAAACTGGTGGGGGTAACGATTTACATGATAGCTTGCCAATCCACACTTATCTAAAAGCTCACTTAATTTATTTTCTAATTCCTTGCCCTTTCTCATAATTCCATGATGAATAATAGGTTCACTGATTATCTGTCCCACTGTCATCCTTGGATTTAGAGAACTATAAGGGTCTTGAAAGACTATTTGCATATCCATTCTCAGTTGTTTCATTTCACTCTTCGATGCCCCTATTACATCTTGACCTTTATAGTAAACCTCTCCAGCAGTAGGTTCGTGAAGTCTTAATAAAGCTCTACCAGTAGTAGATTTTCCACACCCAGATTCTCCAACAAGACCCATAGTTTCGCCTTCACCTATCGTAAAGGAAATATCATCTGTAGCTTTAACATATCCGACTACCCTTTTGAAAAAACCACCGGATACTGGAAAATATTTTTTAAGGTTTTTTACCTCTAACAACGGCTGATCCATTACTTCACCTCCTCAGCTGCAACAAAACAACTTACCCTATGATTCGGTGCCAATTCTTCTAGTACAGGGCTGTGGGTTTTACATTTTTCTATGGCGTATGGACATCTGGGTTCAAAATAACAACCCTTAGGAAGATGGAGGGGATGGGGTACCATACCCTCTATAACGTCCAATCTTTCCTTATCACCATCATCATCTAGACTTGGAATAGACTTTATTAATCCCTTTGTATAGGGATGCTTTGGATTTGCAAAAAGCTCTTCAACTAGGGCATCCTCTACGACTTTGCCGCAATACATTACTATTACATGATCGGCCATTTGTGCTACGACTCCTAGATCATGGGTTATAAGCATAATAGCAGTTTGTAATTTAGCCTTTAACTCATTCATAATGTGCAAAATTTGTGCTTGAATTGTCACATCAAGGGCCGTTGTAGGCTCATCAGCTATAAGTAAACTGGGCTCACATGCTAGTGCCATGGCTATCATAACTCTTTGACGCATACCACCACTCAGCTGATGGGGATAATCATCTACAACCCTTTCAGCCCTAGGTATTCCGACTAATTTAAGCATGTCTATAACTTTACTCCTTGCTTCCCCCTTACTCATATTTTGATGGAGGGTAAGTACCTCCATTATCTGTTCCCCTACTTTAAAAACAGGATTTAATGAGGTCATAGGCTCTTGAAATATCATAGAAATTTCATTACCTCGAATCCGCTGCATTTCTCCTACTGATTTTGTCAGTAGGTCATTACCCTTGAATAAAATAGTTCCTTCTACTGTCTTTCCAGGCTCTTCCACCAGTTGCATTACAGACATAGAGGTAACACTTTTACCACTACCAGATTCTCCAACTATACCTAGGGTTTCACCCTTCTTTATTTTAAAATCCACTCCGTCTACTGCCCTTATAATTCCTTTATCAGTAAAAAAATGGGTTTTTACATTTCTTACATCCAATAGATATTCTGACACTTCTAACCCTCCTAACGATTTGATTTTGGATCAATTGCATCCCTTAAGCCGTCACCAATCAAGTTAATACTCATTACTGCAAGGAATATACAAAGTCCCGGTGGTATCCAAAGCCAAGGCATGTTCTTTAATACATGGGATCTTGTCGCATATGTAACCATATTTCCCCATGTTGGTATTGGAGGAACTACTCCAAGACCCAAGAAGGATAGGGAAGATTCAGATAATATTGCTCCAGCAACACCTAGAGTTGCATTTACTATTATATATGCAAAGGTGTTAGGTATAAGATGTCTAAATATTTTACGGGTATCGGATAATCCCAAGGCTGTGGCAGCTTGCATAAATTCTTGTTCTCTTAAGGTAAGAATCTGACCCCTTATCATTCTGGCAAGACCGGGAAACCTCAAAACACCTATAATCAGCATAACCATGTACATTTTATTCTGGGGAGAAACCCTTGTTCCAATAATAGCTGAGAGGGTTATAGCTAAGGGTAGAAAGGGGAAAGAATAGATGATTTCTGCAAAACGCATTAATATATTGTCTATCCACCCACCATAGTATCCTGAAAGTCCACCAAATAATATTCCTAAAATCAATGAAACTCCTACAGAAAACAGGCCAACCCTTAGTGAGATTTGACCCCCATGTAGTATTCTAGTAAAGTAGTCCCTACCTAATTCATCGGTTCCAAGTAGGTGTTTTAGACTAGGAGCTTGTTCAGCATTTATCAAATTTACAGAATCCCTTTCATAGGGACTTATATAGGGACCTATAAAAACCAGTAGACTTAATATAGAAATGATTATTAGACCGAAAAGTGCTAGTTTATTCTTTTTAAAATTATCCCATACCATTTTCCAAACGCCAATAACTTCTTGTTCTTCATTTTTAACGTCAATCTTTTTAACTGTATCTGCTTTCATAACTACACCCTCCTATTCTACCTTTACCCTTGGGTCAACTATAGCATATCCAATATCCTGTAGAAGATTGCCCATTAGCATGAGTAAAGCAAAAAGCATATTAAGGGTCATTATAAGGTTATAATCCCTCATTATAACTCCTTCATATAAAACTCTACCTATTCCCGGCCAAACAAAAACTTTCTCCGTTATAACCGAGCCAGTAAATAGGAATGGTATCCAAATACCTATTAAAGTTACTATAGGTATCAAAGCGTTACGAAAGGCGTGTTTATATATTACAATTTTTTCACCCAATCCCTTAGAACGTGCAGTTCTTATGTAGTCCTGCTTAACAACTTCAAGCATACTATTACGTATATATCTCACTAAACTAGCTAGACTCGAAATAGTCAATACAGTAACTGGTAAAACCATATGCTTTGCCATATCTAAAACATACTCTAATCCCGTATAGTCAGTTCCTGGTGTAACCATACCGCTTATAGGAAATAATCTAAAGTTTACTGCAAATGCAAAAATTAGCAGCAGTCCAAAGAAGAAGGAAGGCATTGAAATACCTATTAATGAAAATACTGTCCAAAAATTATCCGTTTTTGAATACTGTTTAACTGCACATATTATACCTATGGGTATAGAAATTCCAAAGGCCAGAATAAAGACAACTATTTTAAGTAAAAATGTATTCCAAAGGAAATCGCCTACTACTTCACTCACAGGTCGTTTGTACTGTATGGATTCACCAAAGTCTCCATTAGCCATTCGCTTAAGCCACATAAAATACTGAATATGCATTGGCTGATCAAGACCTAGGTCTGACATGAGCTTTTCTTTTATTTCCGGAGACACCTTACTATTTACCCCTAAATAGGCTCGAACCGGGTCTCCTGGCATAGCCTTGACTAGACAAAATAGTAAAATTGAGATAACAATTATTACCGGAATCATTTGAATCAGTCTTCTAAAAATATACTTTAGCAATACATCTCCCCCTCTTGTTAAAAAATTTTAATATTTTTTACTCAATTTAATAATGCCCGGTAAAAACCGAGCATCAGACTGTTGATAAATCCCCTATTTTGCTCTTCCTTGACTAGGGTATTTCCCAACAGCCCGTTATCCTATGACATTATCAACAAGATGATGCCCGATAAATACCAGACATTATATTTGATTGTACAAATAGAACTCTATTCTTCTATATACATATTAACTATATCATGGGACCAGTTATAAATTGCAGTTGGATTATATCCCTTAACTCTGTTATTTACCATATCAGTATAAAGATTTGCATAGAGAATCAATATAGGCATTTCATCATTAATATTGAGTGCCCATTCTTCATATAATTTTTTAGCCTTTTCAATATCAAATTCTTTTCTAAGCTCTTCTAACAGCTCGTCGTTCTTTTCATTTGTAAACTGAGCCGTATTATCGCCGCCCGGTAGATTAAACTGGGAGTGCCACCTACTGTATAAATCCTGGGCTGGGTCAGGGGTATAGAAGGTAACTGCCATGCTGTACATGTTAAAGTCTTCCCTTTCATCATAAACCTTAGTAAGTAGAGAGTTGAAATCCATCATACTTATTTTAAGTTCTACACCAATTTTCTTATAATTATCTGACATTAGACCAGCAACCATTTCCCACATTTCCAAGTCGGATATCGATACTATGTGTACAGAAAGCTTCTCCCCATCCTTATAGCGGAATCCATCATCCCCCATTTTCCAGCCAGCATCATCTAGGAGACTGCCTGCCTTTTCAGGGTCATAATCATAGGTTATAAGCTTTTCCTGAAGCTCCTTAGTATATCCCCAGGCAATTTGATTCATTGGTACATCTTGAGTCTTAGCTAACCCCTTAAAGAATGCATCAACAAAGGCCTTACGATTGAAACCGTACACTAAAGCTTTACGAACATTCTTATCATTGGTAGGTGTTTCTTTAGTATTAAATCTAAGGTATCCATAGCCTGATCTCGGATACTGATAAAAATCTATAAATCCAGCATCTTTAGCTATTTGAAGATTATCGGGATCAATCTCGCCAGCTAACATGTCAATTTGTCCAGCCACCAATTCCTCTGTTTCAGTGGCATTTTCAGTTTGTTTTATTATAACTTTTTCAATTTGAGGCTTCTTTTCACCAAAATAATTCTCATTTATAGCCAACTCAACGAATTGACCAGGTTGGAATTTCGCTAATTTATAAGGACCAGAACCCAATACCTCATGCTGCTTAGCCTTTAGTTCTTGGGTATTACCCTTTTCAAACTTATAGAAATGCTCAGGCATAATATATAATTGATTTACAAAATTCTCAATATTTACTCTTAATGCTTCCTTGAATGTAAAAGATATTGTATGGTCATCGATTATCTTTATACCGGACATAGATTTGATTTTGCCCTCTTCATCTTCATTATATTCTTTAAATCCAACAAGATCTTGGACAACAGCAGCATGACGACCATCGTAGCTTGGATCTGCAAGGATATGATATGTAAAGGCAACGTCTTTAGCTGTAAGGGGCGTTCCATCGGAAAACTTGACATCATCCCTTAGATCAAATGTAAAAGTCTTCTTGTCTTCGGAAAGATTGTAGCTTTTCACAAGGACATTCTCTATTTCGCCCTTATTATTATACCTAAGCAGAGGGCTAAAACATACTCTCATAACAAAGGCATCAGTAACGGAAGTATTATATGAACTTATAAACTGTCCTTTGAAGCCACCAGCGTCACCTATTACAAAAGCATCGCTCGACTTTCTAGTTTTTGCAGGATTCGGAACTGTTAAATCACTTTCTTGTTTCTGAACGTCTTGAGCATCCTTTTGACCCTCTTGATCAATTTGACCTGCTAGCTCAGTATCTTGTTGAGTATTATCTGCTTGCTGTGTACATCCTGATAAAGCTAAAATAAAGGTTAAACAAAATATAAGTAGCAATACTAATGATCTTTTAAACACCTTTAGTCCCCCTCAATTAATTAATTTAATATACTAGATTACTTTAACTAACTATTTAATTTTTTCCCTTTTTAAATCACCCCTTCCATATTTCTGTCATTATTTTTAATATTTAGACAATGTTCGACAAAAAAATTATACAAATAATTTTATTTATATGACAAGGTAATATTAAACTTTAATTTTTCAATTAAAGAGTACTGAAGAAAGCTCACTATAAATTAAGAAAGTAATTTTACAATATATATTTACGCAGATTGTATAGTTTGTATACCTTAGTTACTCACTTATACAATCTGCAAAATATTTTACTTTTTATCTCTTACCCTTGGTATCATAAGGGATGATATAGAATATCTTTTCGTATCAGTTCTATCCTTATCCTTCTTATCTTTCAAAAACTCTTCATAAACAGATTTAAGCTTATCTTGCAGCTCTGCAATCTCATCAAGGGTTAAGTAGTAGTCATAGTAATATAGAAATTTTTTCGGATATTCCTTTTCATTAGTATACTCTACTGCCCTATAAAATTCCTTTGAGATACTTTCAAATATAGATATAGATGCCTGTGCTAATGATTCTAATACATTTTTTTCTCCGCTATTTAGTATATTCCTGTCGATAACAAAATTCTTTGCCGATGGCCTATAGTATTTTTCAACTATTCCAAGTTTAACCTTCTCCTCTACCAGTTCAAGAATCCCTACCTTTAGCAAGGTCTTTATATGGTAATTTACCTTCGCATGGGGCTCACTCATCTTGTCTGCAATCTGTTTAGCTGTAGCCGAAGCCTCTTCAAAGGATTCAATAATTTCTAACCTATATGGATGTGCTATTGCTTTTATCTGTTCCAATTCCCTTAGTACTAAAATATCCTTCATATAAAATCTCCTTCTTTTTTAAGGACTCAAGTTGTTATAAATGGCTATCCAAAAAGTCTAATAATTACGAATTTTTATATATATTATATTATTTTTATGATACTTAGTCAATCTTTGATATTTCACTATACAATTTCCATAATAAAATAAGTAATGTCATCTTCAAAATATTGTTTTGGATTTTTCATTTTTTCAATAATATTTCTATTTAACTCCTTAATATCATTATTACGATTTTCCAATAAAATATTTATTAAATCTTCCTCACTTAACAAAGAATTTTTTTGAACATCAACTAAACCATCTGTGTAAAATATTACTTTGTCACCTTTATTTAATTGAACCTTAGCACTCTCATATTGCGGAGTAAAAAAATCACTAAACTGACAAATTGGAAATCCTTTACTCTTATCTAAAAATTCATACTCTCCTGCTCTTCTAATTAAAATTGGATAACAATTCATCCCTGCTGAACAATAGGTTAGAACTTTACTCGATATATTATAGGTGGCTAAAAAGGTTACTATATGCATTTCTTCTGGAAAATTGAGCTTATTAAATGCTTCATAAAAATTTTGAAGATTTTTATGGGGCTTAAGTCCCCTATATCTCTTTATGAGCCGTTCATTGGATTTTATGTTGTTTATGCTAAACATGGTTAATAGGGCTGCCGGTACACCATGGCCAGTAACATCTAATATATACATTCCAATGTTATCTTTATCAATTTCATAGATATCATAAAAATCCCCACTAAGCTTTTCGCAGGGTATATACCCTGAATTAAATACTACATTTTTAAAACTCATCTTATTAGGAGGTAAAAGGGACTGTTGAATAACTTTAGCATAATCTAATTCCCTATGTAATCTGTCATTAGCCTCCTTAAACTCCTTTGTTCTAATATTAACTATTTTCTCTAGGTTATTTGCATATAGTTCTATCTTCCCTTGTGCTTCTTTGAGCTTGATGTAGGGCATATCAATATTATACTTAAATATGGCATAATATATTAAATAAAAGCCTAGGGCCTTATATATATGCCCTAGAAGATTAAATGTATCATACATGTTCTTATATAGAGTAAAAAGAGCTTCACTAAATACTGTCAGTATAAGAGCAGAAGATAAGATTATAAGGTACTTATTCGATGTACTTCTATAGTTTTTTAAAAGATAGAATATTGATAGAACTTGAAAAAGTATTACTATATACTCTAAATATATTTTTAAACTCGTTAGACCCTTTCCTTCAATGAAAAGCGGTGGTATAATATGAGATTTGTATACAACTATATAGAATATTATAAATGTGAGAACTATACTTATATGTAGAATAGTTCTTTCGTTATTTTTCACTTTTTTCTCTAAGGGTGTAATAGAAGTTATAAAAATGCCTATTGCCATAATTAACCTTGCAATAATCCAATATGTAATGGCAATATTTGCTGAGCTAGCTGTAAAGGTGTTAGGCATGCCTTCATAGGCTAAAGCGTGGAGAAAATCCAAAGAACCTACGATAAAAAAAGTGGTTGCCAATATTAATAACCTAAATCTTCTCGTATGTTTATAGGAGTGATAGCAATTATTGAAAATAATGAATGAAATAATTACACTAAAAAGCTCCAATAAGATATGCCATGTTAAAAAGTTCACTACATTTAAAATTCTATAGATTTTATGTTCAAAAACAATTAGTAAAAAGAATATCACAGTAGTTAATAAAAGAGTAATTACAATATATAAATAGTCATTATTAATCTCATAGGATCTATCTCTCTTTTCTATAATCATAATAGCACTCCAATTATATTTAAATTTTTTAAAGAAAGTATATTTTCTAGATATGTTTTTACGGCATCATCCCTCGATAACTAATACTAAGACTTAAGATAAGTAGCAGAGAAAATAATGAACTCCTATGCCAAATCTTAAGACTTTCTACTCCACTTGAAACAGGAAAGCAAAATCTCCCACCAGCAGAAGTGGGAGGGTTAAAAATTCATAAGCTCTTCTACATTTCTCACAGAAATTTATTTTACTTTAAAAATTAGTTATCTTTATTTGAATACAAATAAATTTCTCTATTATGTCTTTTAACCTATTATAAAGTGTTAATATAATTATTCTATATAGGCTAATATTATCCTTCTTTAAACTATTATATCATACTAAGCAACTCTAAATCCTTTAGTCTAAAGTTATCAGTTTAGAAAATCAATGGATATTACATATTTTTACTCTACAAAACAGCTTCCTCCAATAAACTCCTTTAGTATAGAGGTTTGTAATATAAATTTTCCATCATTAATCCCCTTGAAATAGCTTAAAAATTTCAATAGTCTCTTTGCTTCAGCATATTCGGGTTCTTTATTGTCAATCTCGGTCAATAAAGGCTCAGCATACTTCTTTAATACTGCCAATTCATAGGCTAAGGCAGAATTGAACATAACATCGGCTTCCTCTTGAAAGGGAAATATGTTTCTTTCTTCACCCCTTCTAACAGACTTCCAGATTTTTAGGGTCGTAAGTGCAGAATGTCCCCTATATTTACTGTCTCTTACCATCCTTCTTATAAGTCTTGTATCAGTAGTAGGTATTCTATTATGGTCATCAATATTTAATTGTGTCAAAGCACTTATATATATCTTAAACTTTTTATTTTGGGGTATATCCTTAGTAAGTTTTTCATTTAAACCATGGATACCTTCAATTATTATAGGTTGATCTTTATCTATTTTAAGTATATTATTCCTATATTCTCTTTTCCCTATTAGGAAGTTAAAGGTGGGAACATGAACCTCCTCGCCCTGTATAAGCTTTGTCATATGTTCATTAAATAAATTGACATCCACAGCCTCTAAGGCTTCAAAATCATAATTGCCCTCCTCATCCCTTGGAGTCAACTCCCTATCAACAAAGTAATCATCTATTGACAATGATATTGGATTAAGTCCATTTACTTTAAGTTGGATTAAAAGTCTTTGAGCAAATGTAGTTTTACCCGATGAAGAAGGCCCCGCAATTAATAAAACTCTTTTTTCGTTTTTAGTAATCATATCGGCAATCTGAGCAATTTTCTTCTCATGTAGAGCTTCAGCCACCCTTATAAGCTGGGAGTGTTTATCTTTCTCTATAATTTCATTAAGATTAGCAACATATCCTACATTTAATATGTTCCCCCACTTTTCTGTTTCTCGAAATATAGATGCTAACTTGGGCTGCTCAGTAAATTCCGGTATTTTATTTGGCTCTTCCTTGGTTGGAAATTGAATTATTACTCCGGGCAAATAGAATTTCAATTTGAAATTCTTTAAATATCCTGTACTAGGAACCATATAGCCATAGAAATAATTCTTTAACCATCCACAACTATAGATATTTATACAATCCTTATTCCTATATTTAAGTAATTTCTCCTTAGCATCCATATTAAATTCTTGAAAAATTTCCCTTGCCTCTTCCTTAGATATACTTTTCTTTTCTAAGTCCACATCCTCATATATGATTTCCCTCATTCTTTCCTCTATAGCTTCTACATAATCTTCATTTATTGGGTTCTGATATTTAATTTCACAATATAACCCTTTACTTAATGAATGCTCTACACTAACTCTACATCCTGGTAATAGCTCCATTGCTGCCCTAATAAACACAAAGGACAGACCCCTTTGGTATATTCTGAGTCCAATTGATGTGGTTAAATCAAGAAACTCTACTTCAGAATCCTCATTTAAAGCAAACTTTAGCTCCTTTAAAACGTTATTAACCCTTGCTGCTACTATTTGAGTATCATATTCTGTCTCAACCATATCCTTTATTTCCTTTAGGGTAATACCCCTTTTAACTTCTAAATTTGTTCCACCCTTTAATGATATTTTTATATTCTCTTGACCCATCATTTTTCATCCCCCTATAGCATCATTTTATTTTATACTTTTAAGAGTCAACTTAAATATCTCTTTTCAATATTAACCCTAGTCCTAAATTTAATCCTAAGTCATGTCATATTAATCCATATAATAAGTATATATTAATTTTTAACGAATACAAACCAAAAGTTCCTGCTTGGCAGGAACTTTTACTTCAATACAGCTTTAGATAGGTACTAATGAATGGGTCTAGTAGGCTTTGAAATATCACTTAATGCGTCTCCTGCTTCATTTATGTATATGTTTTGAGTTGCAAAATCTCCAATAGCTACTATTCCCACTAACTTTCCATTTTCTACAACAGGAAGCCTTCTTATTTGATGCTGTGCCATTATATTTGCTGCCTCATGGATATCAGTTTCCGGAGAAACTGAAACTATCTGATCTGTCATAACATCTCCAGCCTTTGTGCTGCTTATATTATTCCCCTCGGCTACAGACCTTAAAACAATATCCCTATCAGTGACTATTCCAACGATATTTCTATTATCATCACATATAGGTATTGAGCCAACATTTAAATCCTTCATACTTTGTGCAACCTCTGTTATGGTTGAGTTCATATCCGCTGTGGTAACATCCTTTGTCATCAAATCTCTTACTTTTTTCACGCTTATTCCTCCTGTAATAATCATTTTATAGTTTAATTCCAATTCAATTATCAATTATAGGATATGCATTTATTCAAAAAATAAACAAAAACCAGAGAAAAATCTCTGGTTTCAAACTTTTCTAATTAACTTTTCCAATTTGGCTAAATGGAAATAGCCTTACAAGAACTTTACCTCTTATTGTATCAATGTCAATAGTTCCAACCTTTGGGTCCCTGCTATCCATGCTGTTTTCTCTATTATCCCCCATAACAAAAACTTGATCCTTAGGAACTATTATTTCTACGTTTCCCGATGT